>CAYQBW010000287.1:0-3619 GCA_964415725.1 uncultured Planctomycetia bacterium | reverse complement strand
AACGACCTTCTAACTTCCCGGGGACAGAGGGGGGGCTCAAAATAAGGTATGTTTGAAGGAAAGGTCCTCCAGCGGAAGGAAAGACCCCGCCGGCAAGGATCCCGGCTCGTAGATTTCGAGGACCAGGAAAACCCATGGCCCATTCAGAGACACCCCTTTCGCGTCCTTCAGCCCTCTTTCTTTGGACGGGGGCCTGGGGATTCCTCGCCCTGGCCTGCCTTTCCTCCTGCTCCCTGGAGGGCTACAAAGAGGAGGCCGACCAGGAAGCCCTGGCCATCATCCACCAGAAGCAGAAGGCCGCCTTCGGCGAGGAGCGCCCCTTCCAGGTCGAGCCCCCCAGGAACTCGCCCAGGGAAAAGCTCCTGAAGGCCATCGAGGAGGCAAGGAGGAGGGGCGGGCCCCCGCCCAAGCCTTTGACGCTGCACTTGAAGAAGGCCCTGGAGGCTGCCGCCCTGACCAGCCGGGAATACCAGGACCAGAAAGAGATCCTCTTTCTTTCGGCCTTGAACCTGAGCAACACCCGCTGGGAGTTCGACTGGCATCCCACCCTTACGGGGGATATCGGGGTCAGCGGAAACCGGAGGTCCGCCTCGGCCTCGGGAAGGGTCCAGGCGGGCCTCTCCAAGACCGTGAAGACCGGCGCATCCATCCTGGCCGGGCTTCTCAATTCCTTCAGCCGTTCCGTCACGACGGGCCAACCCTGGAACACCGGCTCCCTCCTCTCCCTTTCCCTCACCCAGCCCCTCCTCCAGGGCTTCGGCTCGCGGGTCACCATGGAGCCCCTCACCCAGGCCGAGCGGGACGTGGTCTATTCCGTCCGGAGCTTCGAGCGCTTCCGCCGGGACCTGGTGGTCCGGATCACCTCCACCTACTTTCGCCTCCTCCAGCAGATGGACCAGATCCGGATCGAGGAAGCCAACCTGAAAAACCTCCAGTTGAACCTGGAACGCAACAAGGCCCTCCAGAAGGCCGGAAAACTCGCCCAGCTCCAGGTGGATCAGAACCGCCAGAGCGTGTTGAACTCCCAGGCCCGGCTTCTCCAGGAAAGGGAGTCCCTCAAGACCAACCTGGACAGCTTCAAGGTCACCCTCGGGCTTCCGGTGGAGGCGGAGATCGAGCTGGACCAGGGCGACTTCGACAGGCTCCGGAAGGCGGGTCTCCACCCGGTGAAGCTCACCACCGCCCAGGCCCAGGCCATCGCCCTCTCCCACAGGCTGGACCTGATGAACACCAGGGACCGCCTGGAGGACGCCAGGCGGAAGGTCCTGGTGGCGGCGGACGCCCTCAAGATGGGCCTTGACCTCAAGATGGACCTGGACGTGCCTTCCGAGGAGCGGATTCCCGGGAAGCCCAAGTGGCGGGACACCACCGCCGGCGCCGGCGTCTCCTTCGACTTCCCCCTGGACAAGACTGTTCAGCGCAATCAATACCGCCGGGCCATCATCTCCCTGGAGCAGGCCAAGCGCCGGCTCCAGCTCCAGGAGGACTCCATCATCCAGCAGGTCCGGGCCCGGCTTCGCGACCTGAGGAAGGCCCGGGAAGACTACGAGATTCAGAAAAACTCCGTCGTCCTGGCCAGGCGCCGGGTCGACGAGGCGCAGATGAAGCAACAGGCGGGCAGGGCCATCGTCCGCGACGTCCTGGAGGCCCAGGACGCCCTCCGCAACGCGCAGAACGCCCTGGTTCGGGTGATGATCGACCACTTCACCACCCGGCTCGAACTCCTGCGCGACCTGGATATTCTGAAACTCGATCCGAAAGGATTGTCCTACGATGACAGAATCAATCTTGCGGAACTCCTCCCCCGGGGGAACGCCCGCGAAAAGAAGGAAAAAAAGAAGCAGACTCGCCCCTAGCCTCGCCGTTCTCTTCCTGGCCGGGGCGGCCGTCCTTCTCTTCTTCCACCCCTGGAAGCCGGCGGGGACCTCCACCCTCGGCGGGCCTGAGACGGCCCCCGTGAGGAGGGGGGACCTGGTCATCACCGTGACCGAAGCGGGCACCTTGAAGGCCGCACGCTCGGTCTGGGTGAAATCTGAGATCGAGGCGCACGCCCAGATCCTCCGCATCATCCCCGAGGGAACCCGGGTGAAGAAGGGAGACTGGCTCCTGGACCTGGACACGACCGCCCTGGAACAGGACCGGGACAAACAGCTCCTTTCGGTGGAAAGGGCCCGGAGCGCCTACGAACAGGCCAAGGCGGCCTACGAGATCACCCTCCAGCAGAACGACTCCGACATCAAGGCCGCGGAATTGGCCAGGGATTTCGCGAAAATCGACCTGGACAAGTTCCTGGACCCTGAAAACGGGGACAAGAAGGTCCAGACCCAGGAAGCGGAGAACAACATCACCCTGGCCCAGGAAGAACTCAAGAACGCCGCCACGGTCCTGAAATACAGCGAGGAGCTCTACGCGAAGCAATACATCACCAAGGAGGAAAGGGACCGGGACTACCTGAACAAGAAGAAGTCCGAGTTGAACCTCCAGCTCGCCATCGCCCGCAAGGAAAACCTCATCAAGTTCCAGCTCCCCAAGCAGGAACAACAGCTCCGGGAGAACCTGGCCGAGGCGGAACGAAACCTGAAACGAGTCAAGGAACGTTGCCGCCAGAAGGAGATCCAGGCCAAGACGGACATGGATTCCAAGAAACAGCAACTGGACATCGAGATCGCCCAGCTCGAGCGGATCCAGCGCCAGATCAAGGCCGGCAGGGTCTACGCGCCCCAGGACGGGCTCGTGGTCTACTACAACGAGGAAGGCCGCTGGCGCCGGGGAAGCAGCGAGCCCATCGCCGAGGGCGTCACGGTTCGTTACAGGCAGAAGATCATCTCCCTGCCCGACGTCTCCCAGATGCTGGCCCAGGTGACCGTCCAGGAATCCGCCCGGAGCATGGTGGCCGTGGGACAGCCGGCCACCATCCAGGTCGAAGCCCTGGAAGGGAAAATCTTCAAGGGCAAGGTCATCAAGGTTCCGGAGGTCCCGGATTCCAGCTCGAGCTGGCTTACGCCGGACCGGAAAGTCTACAAGGTGAAGATCAAGATCCTGGGCGACTGTTCGCAGATCCGGCCGGGCATGTCCTCCAAGGTGACCATCTACTGCGAGCGCGTCCCCGACACCCTCTACGTCCCGATCCAGGCCGTGGAGGCCGCCGGCAGGCACACCTTCTACGTCTACGTGAAAACCCCCGACGGCCCCAAGGTCCGCCTGGTGAAGCCGGGAAAGCACAACGAAAAGTTCGTGCAGATCCTCTCGGGCCTGAAGGAAGGGGAAGAGGTCTACCTGAGCGAACCCCCCGACGCGCCGCCCCCGCCCAAGGAAAAAAGCGGGAAGGGCCCCGAGATTCCCCCGGGCATCCAGGTCCCGGAGAACGTGAGCCCGGGCATCGCGAGAAAGAAGACCCCGGCGGGCCCCTCCCCGGCGGACTCCAGGAAAACCTCCCACCGGAGCGGGCGGAGAGGCGCCCCCGACCCGGCGAAGATTCTCCGGTTCCTCAAGGAATCCAGGCCCGAACTCTACGAGAAGGTCAAGGATCTCCCGCCGGCGGAGATCATGAAGAAGCTCCGGGCCATGCGGGGCGGCGGAAGAAGAAGGGGCGGCCCCGATCGAAACAGGGGAGGGCGGG
>CAYQBW010000286.1:0-4667 GCA_964415725.1 uncultured Planctomycetia bacterium | reverse complement strand
TCCCTGGGGGATCCCGGGTCCCTGCTGGCCCCCCGCCGGCGGGAGGGCCTTTTTCTCTTCCTGGTTCCCGGGCTCTCCCTTGAGACCCTTGCGGAACTCCACGATTCCCTGGGCCAGGGAGCGCGCCACGTTGGGAAGGCGGTTCCCGAAAAGCAGGAGCGCCACGAAGAGGATGATCAGCACCTCCAGGTAGCCGGGCATCCCCGTGAAGAAAGCCATCATGATTCCGACCTTTCCCTGGCCTCGCCGGCCTCACGCTGGACCGGCTGATAGGTCAGCCTGTTCTTGTCCCACCAATCTTTCCACGCTTCATAGTCTGGTCCCATCTCCTGCCCCGTCATCTTCACCAGGAGGGCGTGGGCCTTCTCCCGGACCGATGGGTTCGACGAGGCGAGAGAAGTCACCAGGTAAGTTACGGCCTCCCTGGTGACTTTGAAGTTTTTCCCAAAAAGAGCGGAATTGAAGGCGTCGAAGGCCTCCATGAGGTCCATGAACCGGGATTTCAACCGGTAGCGTTCCCTGATCATGGCCGCCACGTAGAAGAAAAGAAACCCCACCAGGACCCGGACGAAGCCCGCCTCCCCCAGCCGTTGGATCGCGTTCCACCCGGGAAGGAGGGGAAGGAAGATGATCAAGAGCCCCAGGAAGACCGTGGTCCAGACCGCGGCCTTCCCGAGAAACTCTTCCAGCCACCTTGCCTGGGGGGTGACGGAGCTCATTTCCCTTCCAGGGCCTCCAGCATGGTCTTGCCGATGAGCGAGGGATCCCGGGCCACCTTGACCCCGGCGGCCTCCAGGGCGGCGATCTTGTCCTTTGCCGTTCCCTTGCCCCCGGAGATGATGGCGCCGGCGTGTCCCATCCGGCGCCCCGGCGGAGCGGTGAGCCCGGCGATGAAGGAAGCCACGGGCTTGGACATCTTCTCCTGGATGAACCGGGCCGCCTCCTCCTCGGCGGAACCGCCGATCTCCCCGATCATGACCACGCCCTCCGTCTGGGGGTCCTTTTCGAAGAGTTCGAGAAGGTCCGTGAAACTCGTGCCGTTGATCGGATCGCCGCCGATCCCCACGCAGGTGGACTCGCCCAAGCCCAGCTGGGTCAACTGCCAGACCGCCTCGTAGGTCAAGGTCCCCGAGCGGGAGATGACGCCGATCTTACCCTTCTTGTGGATATAGGCGGGCATGATCCCGATCCGGCAGGCCCGGTCCCCCTCGCCGGGAGTGATGACGCCGGGGCAGTTGGGCCCCACCAGGCGGCACTCCTTCCCGGCCAGGTAGGCCTTGACCCGGGCCATGTCCATGACGGGAATCCCTTCTGTGATGGCCACGATCAAGCGGACCCCTCCGTCGGCGGCTTCGCAGATGGCGTCGGCGCAGAAAGGCGCGGGAACGAAGATCACGCTCACCTCGGCGCCGGTCTTCTCCACCGCCTCGGCCACGGTATTGAACACAGGCACGCCCTCCACGGACCCGCCGCCCTTGCCGGGGCTCACCCCGGCCACCACCTTGGTGCCGCAGGCCAAAGAGTGGTGGGCGTGGAAGGAACCGTTCTTGCCCGTAATCCCCTGGACGAGGACCTTCGTATCCTGATCGACGAGAATGCTCATTTTCCACCCCCTTTGCCGGCAACCAGTTCCACGATCCTGCGGGCTCCCTCGTCCATGGAGGAAGCCGCCTGGAGTTCGAGCCCCGAGGCGGCCAGGATCTCCTTGCCCTTGTCCACGTTGGTCCCCTCCAGGCGGACCACCAGGGGAACCTGGAGGCCCACCTCCCGGGCGGCGTCCACCACCCCCTGGGCGATCACGTCGCAATGGACGATTCCGCCGAAGATGTTGACCAGCACGCCCTTCACGTGGGGGTCGGAGAGGATGATCTTGAAGGCCGCCGTGACCCTGTCCTTGTCGGCGCCTCCCCCCACGTCCAGGAAGTTGGCCGGCTCGCCGCCGTAGAGCTTGATCGTGTCCATGGTCGCCATGGCCAGGCCGGCGCCGTTGACCATGCAGCCGATGTTTCCGTCCAGCGCGATATAGGAGAGGCCCCACTTGCCGGCCTCCACCTCCTTGGGATCCTCCTCGGCCAGGTCCCTGAGTTCCGCCACCTCGGGATGGCGGAAGAGGCCGTTGTCGTCGAAGTTGATCTTGGCGTCCAGGGCCAGGACCGCCCCCTCCTCGGTGAGGACCAGGGGATTGATTTCCGCAAGCGAGCAATCGAGCTTCACGAAGGCCTCGGCCAGGCGGGTCATGATCTCCACGGCGCCCCGGAGGACCTTGGGCTCGCCCAGGCCGATGCCGAAAGCCAGCCTCCGGCCCTGGAAGGGAAAGAGGCCGAAGACGGGGTCGATCCTCTCCTTGAGGATGGCCTCGGGGTTGCGGGCGGCCACCTCCTCGATCTCCACCCCCCCCTCGGCGGAGGCCATCATGACCGGCGCCGACTGGGCCCGGTCCACGGCGATCCCCAGGTAGAACTCCTTGGCCACATTGGAGCCCTTCTCCACCCAGACCCGCTGGACGATCCTTCCTTCGGGACCTGTCTGGTGGGTCACCAGGGGCTTGCCCAGCATGGCCTCGGCGGCGGCCCGGGCCTCCTCGGGGGAGCGGACCAGCTTGACGCCCCCGGCCTTGCCCCGGCCGCCGGCGTGGATCTGGGCCTTCACCACCGCCAGGGGCGCCCCCAGGTCGCGGAAGGCCTTTTCCGCCTCCTCGGGAGTGACGCAGACCTTCCCTTCCGGGACGGCCACGCCGAAACGCTTGAGAACTTGTTTGGCTTGGTATTCGTGGATCTTCATGTTCGTCCCACTCGTTGGAGAAACTCGGTGGAAAAAAAGGATGGGGGATGTTACCGCCTGCCGGTAGACCCGACAAAGGGAACGGAGGGGAGAGGGGATCTCTTTCGCCGCGGCGGGGAGAGGTGAGAGCCCATGGAAGAAGCGGGGCGCATCCTGGTGTGGCAGGAGATCGGCGAACTGGTCCGCCGGGGGACGGTCCGGAGCTCCCCCGGGGTGGAGGCGGGCCAGGTCCAGCCGGCCAGCCTGGACCTGACCGTGGGGAAGCGGGCCTGGCGGGTCCGGACGGGGTTTCTCGCGGGAAAGGAGAGGGTCGCCGCCAGGCTGGAGGAACTCTCCCTTTTCGAGCTGGACCTCTCCCGGGGCGCCGTCCTGGAGCGGGGCCACCCCTACATCCTCGAGGTGAGAGAGAAACTTTCCCTGCCGGCGGGCCTCAAGGCCCGGTGCAACCCCAGGTCGTCCACGGGCAGGCTGGACATCTTCGTCCGGGTCCTGGCCGACAGGTGCCCCCGTTTCGACGAAGTCCCCGAAGGATACAAGGGCCCCCTCTACCTGGAGGTGGTGCCCCGCTCTTTCAGCGTCCGCCTCTGGGAAGGCCTGAGCCTCAACCAGGTCCGGTTCTTTACGGGCGAGCCCAGGCTTACGGACCAGGAACTCCGGGAACGGGCCTCCCGGGATCCCCTGGCCCTGGACGGGCGGGGCAGGCCCCTGGGGCCGGAGGAGCTGGACGTGGAGGACGGACTCATCCTGCGGGTCTCCCTGGAGGCGGACCCGGGCGGCCCCCCCGTGGTGGGATACAGGGCCCGCAGGTTCAGCGGGCTCGTGGACCTGGCCGGCCGGGGCGCCCACAGAAAGGAAGACTTCTGGGAAGCCATCCCGCCCCCGCCGGGGGGGAAGATGATCCTGGAGCCCGAGGTCTTCTACATCCTTGCTTCCCTGGAGAAGGTCCAGGTCCCCCCCGACCTGGCCGCCGAGATGTTGCCCTTCGACGTGGGACTCGGAGAACTCCGGACCAACTACGCCGGTTTTTTCGACAACGGCTTCGGCCCGGCCCGGGCGGTCCTCGAAGTCAGGGCCCACGACGCGCCCTTCCTCGTCGAGCACGGCCAGGCCCTCTTCAAGATGCAATACTTCCGGACCGCAACCATCCCCGAGCACCTCTACGGCGACCCCGCTCTCGGCTCCCACTACCAGGAGCAGGGCCTGGCGCTCTCCCGCCACTTCGTGTAGAGCCCGGCCGTCCGCCTTCCTACCTGGGAAGGAGTCGTTAGATTTTTGTCAGCCCCTGCCCTTCCCGCAGGGCCAGCCCTTAAGCTGGACTTTTCGTCCCCCGCTTTTCCCCCAACCAGGCAGGCTCCCATGAAACATGCGAATCCTCTTTCCCCGAGCCGGTCCTTCTTCCTGGCCTTCTCGATCCTTCTTCCCGGGGCCCTTCTCTCCCAGGCCCGGGTCACCCCCGTCTCCGCCGTGGAAGAGGCGGTGGTCCGGGAGGCGAAGAGCCACAGCAAGGTGATGGAATACCTGGACTACCTGGCCAACTCCATCGGCCCCAGGCTCACGGGCTCGGACAACCTGGACCTGGCCGTCCACTGGGCCCTGGGGGAATTCAAGAAGATGGGCCTGGTGAACTGCCACCTGGAGAAGTGGAAAACCGTCCAGGTCGTCTTCGACAGGGGCCCCTGGTGGGGAAAGATGGCCTGGAAAGAGGGAGGCAAGGAACATACGGCCTGCCTGGATTTCAATACGCCCGCCTGGTCGGCCGGGACCAAGGGCGTCGCCGAGGGCCCCGCCGTCCAAGGGCCCTCGACGAAGAAAGAACTCGAAGAAAACCTCGCCTCCTACCGGGGGAAGTGGGTGGTCATGCCCCTCTCCTCCCGGGGGCGCAGGGG
>CAYQBW010000285.1:1791-4669 GCA_964415725.1 uncultured Planctomycetia bacterium | reverse complement strand
GCTTCACGAGCCTGGGATCGGCCTCCTTCTCCACGGGTTGAAGGAGGCCGATCCCAGGCTCGTGAAGCTGGGGATCCAGGACGAGGTGCACGTCCCCTTCCGGCGGCACCTGGTCCCCGGGTTCAACAAGGTCCGGGAGGCCGCCCTGGAGGCGGGGGCTTCGGGGATCACCTTGAGCGGCAGCGGGCCGGCCCTGGTGGCCCCCGTCCTGGGCGAAGAGACGGGGGCCAAGGTGGTGGAGGCCATGATCCAGGCCTTCAAAGAAAGCCGGCAGGACGCCCAGGGCAAGCTCCTGGACGTGGCCGGGCGAGCCGAGTTGGAGGTCCTCCCCCCCACTGTCCCGAGCTGATTCTCTTCTCTTTCCGGGGCTGAATCCCCGGATCACTCTCCCAGGAAAGGAAGCCGCAGGGGCGGGGCCCACCGGCGGACCAGGAAATCCACGGCCAGGGCGCCGGCCAGGCTGCCCCCGAAGAAAAGGAAAAAGAGGAGAACCGGCGGGATTTCCGGGAACCCGTTGGACCGGATGAGTTTGAGGAGGGCCGTGAGGACCGGCGCGTGGAGGAGGTAGACCTGGAAGGCCCGGTTCCCCAGGCGGCGGAACAGGAAGGTCCCCGGCAAGCGGCGGAGTCCCAGGGCCAGGCAGCAAAAAAGAGCGCCCGTGACCCAGAGGGCCGTGGTGATCTTCCAGGGAGCCAGGGCGTCGAAGAAGATGCCCAGGTCCGGAAACCTGCCTTGTTTCACCAGGAGGTCGTAGGCCATCCTGGACTCGGTGAGGAGGAGGACGGCGCTGGCGAAGGTGAGGAGAAAGAGGGCTTTCCGCCTTTCCAGGAGGATTTTCTTCACGAATCCCGTTCGAACTCCCACCCAGGCTCCCAGGGCGAAATAGAAACAGAACCGGGGAAAGGCCCACTCCGGGACCCTGGGAAGGCTTCCCCCGCGCAGGTCGACCAGGAGGGCCAGGTAGTTCCATCCCATGGCCAGGAGCTGGAGGAGGAGGGCGCCCAGGAGGACCTTGTTGGGGGCCTTCTTGATCCATGGCACCCCCCACCGGGAAAGGACGTAGAGCTGGAGGATCAGGGGAGTGAAGAAATACCCCAGGAGGGCTTCCCCCGTGACGAGCCGGCGGAGGAACTCCCACCCGTCCCAGCGCATCTCGGGGATCCAGGTCCAACCCCAGGCCAGGGCCACCAGGGACCAGCTGATGTGGGGGTAGAGGAGTTTTTTCGAGCGGCTCCAGACAGCCTTCCATGTATGGCGGGTCCGGACGGCGAAATGACCCGCCAGGAAGAGGAAGAGGGGCACGGCGAAACGGGTCAATTCCTGGATTCCGATCCAGGCCACCAGGCCGGGAGCCGGCTGGATGCGGCCCGAGGCCCGGGGGACCAGCCCTTTTCCCTCGGCCAGGCTCTGCACCATGGTGAGGAAGGCGGCGTGGTTCACCAGGACGGCCAGGATGGCCAGACCCCGGAAGTCTCCCATGACTTTCCACAGGGGGGGGACAGCTCGGGTGGACATGGGAAAGGCGCATCCTCCGCGGCAAGGGGTCCGCCGGGCCGGGAGCCGGGCCCGTGATCATCCTGGAAGAGGGCGATTCTCACACGGCTTGACCGGAAAGCAAAGGCGCAGGAGGGCAAACTGCCGCGAAGGGCCGGGACAAGCGTATGGAAAAGGAGACACTTTCCCTGCGAAAGCGTCTCCTTTCGGGATTTGGCCTCCTCCCGGCCGCCAGGCCGCCTGGGAAGGGGAGCGCTACCGGGAGGGCGCGCTGGCCGGGGCGCCGCTGGGTTTCTTCTCTTTCTTCTCGCCCCTGTAGTTGGTGTAGTGGAACTTCCTGCGGAGGGCCTCGAAGGAGAGGGCTTTCTTGACGAACTCGTGGGGTGCGTCGGCCTTCCGCTTCCGGAGCTGTTCCTCCACTTCCGCCGGCGTCAGATCCTCCACCTTCTTGGGGTGCCGGTCCAGCATGTGGACCACCAGGAAGCTCCGGCTCGTGGGATCTTCCAGGACCTCCGAGACCTGATCCTTCTTCAGTTTTTCCAGCTTGGAGACGCCCTCCCGGCCTTCCAGGAAACGCAGGGCGTCGTCCTTGCAGGCTTCCAGGGCGGCGGGATCCACCTCGGCGAGGTTCTTGGGGAAGGGCGGGGCCGAGGCGACACGGAGTTTCCGGGATTGGGCATATTTCCGGAAGGAGGGCCCGACCTTGGCGAGTTCCGCCTTCTTGAGCTCCTCCTCCCTCTTCTTCTCTTCTTCTTTCCGGATCTCTTCCCGCTTCCTGGGAAGGGCCGCCAGCTCCGCCTTCCGTTTCTTCAGGTCTTCCCGGTAGGACGTGATCGCCCGCTGGGGAAGGTCTTTCTGGGCCAGGATCTTTTCATCCTGGGCGATCTTTTTCTCCAGGTTTTTCTTCAGGGCCGCCACCCTCTTTTCCACGGCCTCCCGGATCTCCTTTTGGATCTTGGCCACTCCTTCCGGGTTGGCCTTGCGTCCCAGGGCCCTGAGTCCGGCCAGGAAGTCCTTGGCCGCCTTTTCCGCCAGCTTCCGGGACTCCTTCTTGTAGTAGAGATCGAGCAGGTCCTTGCGGATCTCCGCCAGGGGACGGGGCACGTTCTCCTTCACCTGGATCACCCGGGCGAAGAACAGGGCCTTCCCGGAAGACTGGACCTGGGGGACGAACTCTCCTTCCGCCGGGGCAAGGGCCGCGTAGGATTGGGCCCACCCCTCCAGAACGGGGCCCTTGGCCAGATCCTTGGGGGCCTTCAGGCCCGTCCGGAAGACCTTGAGGAAGGGGAAGTTCTTGGCCAGGAAGGCCTTCAAGTCGAATTTTCTGCCTTCCTTCCTGCCCTGGCGGGTGGCCTCGGCGAAGACCATCTCCACGGCCTTGCGC
>CAYQBW010000285.1:0-1781 GCA_964415725.1 uncultured Planctomycetia bacterium | reverse complement strand
GTATTTCCGCGGCGCGGGCCTGGAAGCGGGGCGGGAGGCCGGTTTGGAAGCGGGTTTCGAAGCAGGCGCTTTCAGCTTGTAGAGCTTGTCCTTGTTGGTGTCGTAGTAGCGGTTGATCTCCTGGTCGGTCACGCTCGCCAGCTTCTTGTCGAGGCCTTCCAGGAAGCGCGCGCCCGGGCTTCCCTTGGAAGGCTTGAGCCCGGCCACGGCCTTCTTCAGGGCCCGGGCGTCGGCGTCTTTCCCGATCCAGGCCACCTCCAGGTCCACCACCTTGCTTTCCAGGAAGGGGGCTTTTTCCCCCTGGGGCAGGTCGTTCAAGAATGCGAGGAGCTTCTTGTCGGGAACCTTCTTCTTCTTGAGCTCCTTCTCGAAATCCTCCTCTTTCCAGAGGGCGTATTCCACCTTGAAGATCTCTCCGGCTTCCCGGGCCTTGTCCAGGACGGAGAGGACCGAGACGTTCTCCCCCGCCGCCAGGGTCTGGATGTAGAACTGGATCCGCTTGAGTTCCCTGAAGGCCATTTCGAACCGGGGAAGGGTGGTGTGGAAGGCCCTGTAGACGATCCTTTCGTAACTCTCCTGGTCTTTGATCCGCCATAGATACTGGGCGATCGGGGAGTGGATGAAGTCCTGGATCACCGAGTCGGTCACGCCGATGCCGGCGGCCTTGGCGGCCAGGTAGAGGATGAGGACCCGGTCGGAGGCGTGGGCCTTTTCTTCCTCCGTGGGGCCTCCCTCCTTGTTGCGGTCGAAGCCCAGGTCCAGGAGGGGATAGCGTTCCACGAAGAGGCTGTACACGGCCTGGGCCGTCTCCCATTCCTGGACGGTTACCCTGTGCTTCTTTCCGCCGGGAAGGGTGAGCATGGGGAGCTTGCTCTCCATCTCCCCCGAGCACCGGGAGAAGAAGGTCAGCATGGCCCCGGTCACCGAGAAGGTGAGGAGGGCGAAGAAGGCCAGGCCGAGCATCAAGGGACGCTGGTATTTGTGGAAGAAGGAGGCCATTTCGAAACGTCTCTCCAGGGATCAACAGAAAAACGCCCCGATCCCCCGGGGCGGTGGAAAGGGGGACATTCTAGGGAGGGGGCCGGAGGTAGGCAATCAGCCGTTCCTCCCTTCTTTCAGTTCTTTGAGGGAAGGCAGGTCTTTCAGGGACTTCAGCCCGAAACGATCCAGGAAGGTCCGGGTCGTCGCGTAGAGGAGGGGGCGTCCCGGAACGTCGGCCCGCCCCGCCACCTTGATGAGTTTTCTCTCCAGCAGGGCCCGGAGCATGGGGCCGCACTGGACGCCCCGGATGTCCTCGATCTCCGCCCGGATGATGGGCTGGCGGTAGGCGATCACCGCCAGGGTCTCCAAGGCGGCCTGGGAGAGGGATTCTTTCTTCCGGATGCCCCGGAGCCGGACCAGGTAGGGGTGGAATTCCGGTCTCGTGAGAAGCCGGAAGCCCCTCCCCACCTGGGCGAGGACGTAAGGCCGCTCTCCCTGGTCCAGCCTTTCCCGGAGCGCCTTGAGGGCGGCGGACACTTCCGCCTGGGGTCTTCCGGCGGCCCCGGCCAGGCGTTCCGCCGAAAGCGCCTCGGGCGAGGCGAAGAGCATGGCCTCCAGGAGGTCCTCCAGGGAGACCCCCTCCGGAAGAGGAGGAGGCGGGGGAAGGGGAGGTTCCTTTTCTTGCGTTTCCCCTTCCTTTCCTTCTTCCGCGCCTTCCTTCTTGGCTCCTTGGCCGGCGCCGGGAGCCGGGGCGGACTCCCTCTCCGTCCCTTCCCGGGGCCCGGGGCCGGCCAAGGAGC
>CAYQBW010000284.1:0-4670 GCA_964415725.1 uncultured Planctomycetia bacterium | reverse complement strand
ACCACCCCACCCTCGGCCGCTTCCTCACCTACGACCCCATCGGGCTGTGGGGCGATCCAGGAAATTGGGGGAATGGGTATTCAGGGTTTGGATCAAGTCCTATTTCTGCCCAGGACCCAAGCGGAAAAGATTATTCTGGAATTGTATTAGAAGGTGAACGCCACTCTCTCTTTTTGGACAATGTGCGTGACCAAGTAATACAGGCGGCAACAAACCGGGGGGGAGGTAGCGTTACCATTGTAGGGAAAAATGGGACTAGAGCATTAGTAAGATTTAAGCGGGATGGCAAAAATCTCTCTAGAAAGGTAGATTGGGACCCAGGAAAAACTGGAAAAATTTTTTCTGCAGATGAGCAAAAGGAAATTTTGAAGGAGATTGGTGCCGGAATTAAGTTTGCTACCGGAAAATGGAAGGGCCAGGAAAAGGCCCCCCCCCTTTGGGGTGCTAAAGGGAAATTGGATATCGTGGTTTCACCGGGCGATGGTGAGGTTTTTAAGGACGAGAAGGGTAATTGGGCTGTTTATACTGAAAATTATGATAAGGCCGGCATGATAATAGCGTGGATAACACATGCCATGGAGGGTTACAAACCCCCTAAATCCCCTAAAGGCCCAGTTACTCCAATGGGATGCATGAAGAAAAGAATGGGAGAAATTGAAGTCCGGAGTTGTTATAATGGGTTCTATTCACCAGGAATTGATTTGAAATTCTGTCTGGCTTGGATTATTGCCAAAGCGTTAAACGTCCGTGTTTTGGCCTGGGCGCGAAGAGTTTATGTGGGGGGGGAGTTGGGGTTTGAAGATTTATATGCTGGGCAGCCTATTATTTATCATTTGGATGAGGATGAATTGTTAAAGGCTAAAAAGAAATACGATGAAGAAAGAGGGAGCGATCCTTTTGCTCCGCCCGATTTTGATTTTCACGAATTTTATCTCCTTGGGCATCCAGTATGGCGTTTCGTAAGGCCTGGCGATTATGGTGGGTGAGTTGGAGATTGGTTTTTATCAAAGGATTTAATTGTTTTTTCGTGGCATAGTTTTCCCTGTCTGGGGGAAATAAATAGGTAAAGGCCATGCTGTCCCAAAAATTTCCAGCAATTTTTTTCCTTCTTTTCCTTATGCCCGAACCTTTGGTTGAAGCCTGTCCGGGACCCCCTTACGATGCGAAAAAGGTCCTAGGGCTCTCAACCTTCTACGGTTCCAAAGAAGCGGAAAAATTTCTTCTCAAGGAAGGGTTTCTGGTTTCCAACAGGACAAGGGTGGACATGGCCGATTTTTACCAAGGGTCGGATAATCCTTCATTTATCACAACCGATGCAGGGTTGGATACATGTCACCGTGTCCTCGAGGCTGCCTTTCAGTATGTCGAATCCTTGAAGGCAAGGCGGTTCCCAGGGTTCGTCCGCAGGCTTCTCGATTTGTGTCAGGAGAAAGGGGGACCACCTTACCGGAAGTTGGCATGTTATTTTTCAGTCCCCCTTCTCCTTATGAAAAAAACCAATGAAGAAGAATTGTCCAAGCGTCTTGGGCCCCGGGAGATTTCCCTTGTTATGGATGCAGTCAAGCTTGTTCGGAAATCCATTAAGGAAGGGATTCCCTTCAAAGTTCCTTTTCTTTCAGGGTGGATCCAGCCATGTTTCCGCCCGGAAGGGTTCTATTGTAGATCTTCTTTGCTCTCAGGTTACTGGAAAGCCTGGAAATGGTTTCAGGAAGCCTCTTTTCGAATGGACGATCCATGCGAAGGTATGGCTGGAATCGAGCTGGCCCGGACTATTATGGGGGACGAGGATTCGAAGAAAATATTCTTCGCATACGATGTCTCCTGCAGGGATTGGGTCGGGGGAAACGGGGCGAGTGGGTTGGTTCGTTGGATTCCGTATTTCCAAAAACTTTTCGGGGAGAATTGGAAGAACGGACCTTCCCGTCTGGTATGGAAAAAGGTCATGGCCTGCAAGGAGGATTGGCCCAGAGGGCGGCCTTCCGTCAATTTAGGAAAGCCGCCCCAGGTCCGGCGGGAAAAATCCATGTGCCTCTTCAGTCGTGGAGAGACCCCGGTCTTTAAATTCTATCTTCGGGATATTGCCCTCACGTGGAAAAAAAGAAAGGGCCCTCCTTCATGCCTCGATCTTTTGGCTTCGGGGCCTTTTTCTTCTCCAACGGGGAGGGCGATTTTTTCTAGGTCCTTCAAGGAGAATCCGTGGGCAGGGGAAGTTCTCAATCTCAAGGCCCCAAGGTTAGGAAAGGATTTCTTCTCCCTTTGGATGAAAGCTCTCAGACTCCTTCAAGAACCGCCCCATCCCCAAGCAGGGGAACTCTTCAAAAGGATGGCTTGGAAGGAAAAGATGGCATGGACCCAGCTGGGAGGATGGGCAGAGATAGAGCACACCACTTCAATGTATAGCGGAAACTTGGCTGTTTCGGCGGACAAGAACCTCTTACCGCCTGGAATCATCTCACCCTATCCCAAATTCTTCGAAGCTCTCTCCCGGATTGCCCTCAAAGCGAAGGCAACGCTGGGGAGGGACATTCGGTTATTTTCCGGGGGTGAGGGAAAGGAAATTGAAAGCCTTCTTGAAAACCTGGCCCGAACCATGGGAAAAATTGCCGCTATTTCGAGGAAGCAGTGGGGCGGGATGGGCTTGAACAAGAACGAAAAGGACCTGGTGAAAAATTTTGGGGCTTGGATTGCAGATATCACCTTAGAGTGCCTTGGCGCAGGGCAAGGTAGCCCTGTTGGTCCCTTCGTGTCGAGCACGGTGGATTTTTACGGGGACGGCCGCCCGCGGAAGGTTTACGTCGGTGTCGGCAGACCTGAAACCCTCTATATAATCCTTGACCGAGGAGGCCGCCTCTACCTCCATTGCGGAGGGGTTTTGAGCTTCAGAGAGTTTGTTCTCCCTACCAAGAAGGAAATGAACGACTTCGTATGGCGGAAATGGGTGAAAGAGGGCAGGGAACCAGGTCCACCCAAATTCACTAAACGGTTCCGGTTCGAAACCAAGTAAGAAACCTTCTGCCTGGCGGGGACAGAGATCGGAGAAAATGACAAGGACTGGCTGGAGTAGTGGTTACCATCGAAATTCCAGGTTGATCTTTACGGAACCCTTGGAGTGGGTGCGTCCGTCCTGGAAAGGCAGGGGGCTAGGTTCACAACCGGGGACAGGTGGATTCCTGGGATTCGGGCAACACCCAGACTACGGACACCTATACTCAGGAGAGCGGAAGCAACCGGTATGCCGGTGTGAAACAGGCGTCCCTGACTTACGACGACAACGGCAACCTGGTCTGGGACGGAGTGCTGGGGCAGATGTATGTCTATGACTACCTGGACCGGCTCCTGCATAGAAGCCATGTCCTCAACATCAAGGGCCGGAGCTACCGGCTGAGGGACCTGGAACACTTGGTGGATCAAAGGTGAGAGAGACGAAAAAAGAGAAAGGGCGGGACAGGGGTTTGTTAGGGTACGCCCTCCCCATAGGCGGGCCAGTAGGCCCCTTGGGGGTCGTAAAAGAAGGTGTCGTCTTATCTCGTAAAAGTAGGTGTCGTTTGACAGTTCTTCTTCGACGGGGCGGGAATCGACGGGCCTCTGGCCTACGCCTGCCCCTCCGATGGCGGCGCTCACTGGATCCGCTACACCTACCTCCTGGGCCACCAGGGGACCGTCCGGGCCGTCCTGGACGCCAACGGCGCCGTCCAGGAGCGCTACCTCTACGACCCCTATGGCAAGCGCCGGATCTACACCGCCGGCTGGACCCCCCGGACCGCCACCCAAGTCCACAACGACTACGGCTACACAGGCCGGACCCACGACCCCGCCACAGGCCTCCTCTACTACCGCAACCGCTGGTACCACCCCACCCTCGGCCGCTTCCTCACCTACGACCCCATCGGCCTCTGGGGCGACCCCGCCAACTGGGGCAATGGGTATGGGTTTGTCCAAGATAACCCAATTGAGATTACTGATCCCTTGGGTTTAATCATTGTCCTTAGCGACGAGGCTTTGGCCAATGATAGCTTTATGGAAGCACTAGGAAGATTACTGGCAACGAAAACGGGGAATGATGTATATAGTAAGATTGATCAAAACCCCAACGTCATTCTATTTATCAATATAAATAAAGGTGGTGTCGGTGGTGAAGCTTTTCTGAGAAAACACACAAAAGGATTAAAAAAAGTCTTTTCGAGTAGCCTCCCGCCGGGCAACAAATGGGGGTTTTTATGGTTCGATGATATTAATGTGCCCGTTCCAAAAGAAGAAAAAGTGGGAAAGGGCCCAGCCTCTGGAGCAAGGAAATGTTTGAAAAAGAAAGCTCCTTACGCTCCTTACGATCAACCAGCGGAAGACCTTTTTCACGAGCTAGTTCATGTCCTTGTGTGGATGCACTATGGCGCTCCAAGTGGCCGTGGGAAAGACCCAAGGAAAGAAAATGAAGAGAACCATTGGAACGACAAGATATATGGTCTGATATTGGGTATGGCTAGCGGGAGACTCCCATATTCTGAAGAACGGTTGAAGAAGGCCGAGCGATTTCTAAAGGAGAATGGTTTTGAGGATGCCTCAAAAATATATAGGTTCCATGAGGAAATTGAGAAGGTAAATAAGGCTGAGAACCTGGACTTAACAGTTAAAAATTTCCGGTGGCCGATTTAGGCCGAAAGTTTCATTCCAGG
>CAYQBW010000283.1:0-4679 GCA_964415725.1 uncultured Planctomycetia bacterium | reverse complement strand
CTGGAGGGGGACGCCGGCGTTGGCGAAGGCGAAGAGAGGAAGGATCCCGAAGGCCACCCAGGGATGGAGAGCGTGCTCGAGCCGGCGGAGGAGGGCCTCCTCCTGGGCGTCCTCCTTTACGACCCCGGGAGTCCGAAGGGGAATGAAGAGGGCCAGGACCACCCCGGCCAGGGTGGCGTGGACGCCGGATTTCAAGACCGCCACCCAGAGGGGGATGCCCAGGAGAAAGTAGGGGGCGGGCCTTTTTACGCCCAGGCGGTTCAGGAGGGCCAGGCCAAGGACCAGGAGCACCGCCACGGCCAGGGAGGGAAGGGACAATCCTCCGGAATAGAAGAGGGCGATCACCACCACCGCTCCCAGGTCGTCGAAGACGGCCACGCTTAAGAGGAAGGCCTTGAGGCTCGTGGGGACCCTTTTCCCGAGGAGGGAGAGCACTCCCAGGGCGAAGGCGATGTCCGTGGCCGTGGGGATGGCCCAGCCTTTCAAGGCCGCCGGGTCGCCCCGGTTGAAAAAGAAGAAGATCGCCGCCGGGGCGGCCATCCCTCCCAGGGCGCCGAAGGCGGGAAGGGTGGCCTTCCGCAGGCTGGAAAGATGGCCCTCCAGGACCTCCCGCTTGAGTTCCAGGCCCACCAGGAGAAAGAAGACCGCCATCAAGCCGTCGTTGATCCAGAGCAGGAGAGGTTTGGACAGGCCGGCTCCTCCCAGGGAGATCGAAAGAGGGAGGTCCAGGAAGGACTGGTAGGCCTCCCGGAGGGGGCTGTTGGCCGTTCCCAGGGCCAGGATGGTGGCGGCGAAGAGAAGGATGCCCCCGGCGGCTTCCAGGCGGAGAAAGGCCCGGAGGGGCTGGAAGGCCTTCTTTGGAGCCGTGGTCTTTTCGGGAGTCATGGGACGGTCCGATCCTGGAGGGCCTGTGGAAGGAGGGCTTTCCATGGTGGACCCTGTATGGCCGATGGGGGGGAGGTACGCAACCCTGTTTTCGTTCTTCCTGGGTCGGTGAGAGATAGATTACGGAGAAAAAGGAAATAGGATGGAAACTTAGGGTTTACGGGCGGTGACCTTCAAGTGGAATCGGGGAAGCCAAAAGGGACCAGGTAAGTGAGTATTACCCCCTCTGGTCCACCTCGCCCCATTCGGACCTTTCGGCCCGCTGAGGGAGGGGGGCCAATGGGGGCGTTTTTTGCTTCCCCTGGTAGGATGGGGGAATGGCGCCCGCAGAGAAACCCATGGATGCCGCACCGGCCGGAACTGGAAAACAGGCTCTCTCGCCGAGGGGCCTGGTCTTCGACGTGAAGCGCTTCGCCATCCACGACGGGCCTGGGATCAGGACCACTCTCTTCTTCAAGGGCTGTCCCTTGCGGTGTCCCTGGTGCCACAACCCGGAGAGCCTTTTTCTGGAACAAGAGCCGGTCTTCCACGGCGAGAAGTGCCTGGGATGCCGGGACTGTCTGGAGGCCTGTCCCACGGGGGCGGCCTCCCTGGAGCCCGGGAAGGCCCCGGCCGATCGGGATCGGTGCGAACTCTCCGGGAAATGCGTGGAGGTCTGCCCTTCCGGGGCGCGGGAGATCCTGGGGCGGTGGATGACCTTGGAAGAGGCCTTGGCCGAGCTGGAGCGGGACCGGGTCTTCTACCAGGAGTCCGGGGGAGGGGTGACCTTTTCGGGGGGCGAGCCCCTCTTCCAGCCGGACTTCCTGGAGGCCTTGCTCCGGGCCTGCCGGGAAAGAGGATTCCATACCGCCCTGGACACGACCTGCTACGCTTCCCGGGCCGTGGTGGAGCGGATGCTCCCCTGGGCGGATCTCTGGCTGGCCGACTTGAAGCACATGGACCCGGAGGCCCACCTACGGGGCACGGGGGTCCCCAACGAGCCGATCCTGGAAAACCTCCGCTTCCTGGCCTCCCGGGGGGCCGGGATCCGCGCCCGGATCCCCCTGGTCCCGGGCTTCAACGACAAAAGGGAGAATCTCCAGGCCGCCGCCGCCTTCCTGGCGGAGCTGGGCGAGGCCGTTGAGGAGGTGGATCTCCTGCCCTATCACAGGGCCGGGGAGCACAAGTTCTCCTATCTTCGGGGCAGGCCGGGGCCGTACTGTCCCTGGACGGAGAAGGGCCTCGGGCCGGAGGAGGCCCTGGACCTCTTTCGCGCCGGCGGATTTCATGTGAAAAAAGGCGGATGATCCCATGAACGAGCGCGTGGCGAGACTGAGAGAAGAGAGCGTCCGGACCAGGCCCTGGATTTCGGCGGAACGGGCCGAGCTGGTCACGGACTTCTACGCTTCGGGCGTCCCTCTCCAGGTCTCCCCCCCCGTCTGCCGGGCCCTGGCCTTCCGCCACCTGATGGAGAACAAGACCGTATACATCGGGGAGGGGGAACTCATCGTGGGGGAGCGGGGCCCCGCCCCCAAGGGGACGCCCACCTACCCGGAGCTTTGCTGTCACACCCCGGAGGACTTCGACGCCATGCGCAGGCGCCGGAGGACCCGCTTCGAGGTGGGCCCCGAGGTCTACAAGGTCTACGAGGAGAAGATCCTCCCCTTCTGGAAGGGAAAGACCATGCGGGAGAAGGTCTTCGCCTCCATGACGGAGGAATGGAAGAAGGCCTTCGAGGCAGGGGTCTTCACGGAGTTCATGGAACAGCGGGCCCCGGGCCACGCCATCCTGGACGACAAGATCTACAGGAAGGGATTCCTGGATTTCATCGAGGACATCCGGGCGAGCCGGGAGGGCCTGGACTTCCTGGAGGACCGGGAGGCCTGGGAAAAGAAGCAGGAACTGGACGCCATGGAGATCTGCGCCCGGGCCCTCATCCGGTTCGCCGAAAGGCACGCCGAGAAGGCCGGGGAGCTCGCGGCGGCCGAGAAGGACCCGGCCCGGCGGGCCGAGCTGGAGAGGATCGCCCGGGTCTGCCGCCGGGTGCCGGCCCGCCCGCCCCGGGACTTCCACGAAGCCCTGCAGATGTATTGGTTCGTCCACCTGGGGGTGATCACAGAGCTGAACACCTGGGACTCCTTCAACCCGGGAAGGCTGGACCAGCACCTTCTTCCCTTCTACGAGCAGGGCCTGGCCTCGGGGACCCTTACGGAGGAGCAGGCCCGGGAACTGCTCCAGTGTTTCTGGATCAAGTTCAACAACCAGCCCGCCCCGCCCAAGGTGGGGATCACCGAGGAGCAAAGCGGCACGTACACCGATTTCGCCTTGATCAACCTGGGCGGCCTGACCCCCGACGGGGAGGACGCGGTCAACCCGGTGAGCTACCTCCTCCTGGACGTGATCGGCGAGATGCGCCTGGTCCAGCCCAGCTCGTGCATCCAGGTGAGCCGGAAGAACCCCGACGCCTTCCTGAAGAAGGCGGCCGAGATCATCCGCACCGGATTCGGCCAGCCCTCGGTCTTCAACACGGACACCATCCTGGAGGAGATGCTCTACGCCGGAAAGAGCATGGCCGACGCCCGGGCGGGCGGGCCCAGCGGGTGCGTCACCATCAGCGCCTTCGGCAAGGAGAGCTGCACGCTCACGGGCTACTTCAACTGGGTGAAGATCCTGGAGCTCACCCTCCACGACGGCAAGGACCCGCGCACGGGCAAGCAGGTGGGGCTCCCGACGGGGGATCCCCGGGAATTCGAAACTTACGAGGAACTCTTCCAGGCCTGGAAGAAGCAGGTCCGCTACTTCCTGGACCTCAAGATCGCCGGCAACAACGTGATCGAAAGGCTCTACGCCGAGACCCTTCCGGCCCCCTTCCTCTCGATCCTCGTGGACGACTGCGTGAAGAAGGGCAAGGACTACCACGACGACGGCCCCCGCTACCGGACCACCTACATCCAGGGCGTGGGGCTCGGGAGCGTGACCGATTCGCTTTCCGCCTTGAAGCACCACGTCTTTGGATCCTGCCGCCTCTCCATGGAGGAGTTGCTCGACGCCCTGGAGAAGAACTTCGAAGGGAAGGAGGCCTTGCGGGCCCTGCTTTTGGAGAAGACCCCCAAGTACGGCAACGACGACGACCGGGCCGACGATATCACGAGGGCGGTCTTCCGGGCCTACCTGGAGGCCCTGGACGGGAGGCCCAATACCAAGGGCGGAAAATACCGGGTGAACCTCCTTCCCACGACGGTGCACGTCTACTTCGGATCCGTCACGGGGGCCACCCCGGACGGGCGGAAGGCGGGCCTTCCCCTGTCCGACGGGATCTCCCCGGCCCAGGGGGCGGACCGGAAGGGGCCCACGGCGGTCCTCAGATCGGCGGCCAAGATCGACCACGCCAGGACGGGGGGCACCCTGCTGAACCTGAAGTTCAGCCCCCAGGTCCTGGAGAGCGAGGCGGACCTGGAGAAGCTGGTGAAGCTGATCCGCTCCTACTTCACCCTGGGGGGCCACCACGTGCAGTTCAACGTGGTCACCGCCGCCGCCTTGCGCCAGGCCCAGGCCGAACCGGAGCGCCACAGGGACCTGATCGTGCGGGTGGCCGGATACAGCGACTACTTCGTCGAGGTCGGCAAGGAACTCCAGGACGAGATCATCGCCCGCACCGAGCACTGCGGGTTCTAAAGGGCACCGGAGCGGACCCGTTCTCTCCCATATCCCGAACTTGGAAAAGAGTTTCAGGCAGAGGTTTCAAAGGCTGAGGACTTTGCCCGGGCCCTGGAGGGCCCGGGTGAGGGGAAGGCCCATGGGTTTCACCTCCACGC
>CAYQBW010000282.1:0-4685 GCA_964415725.1 uncultured Planctomycetia bacterium | reverse complement strand
GCCCCCGCCCAGGGCTCCTGTTGTTGAGAGCGGGGCCCTCCATGAAGATCCACCGCGCGCTGGGCCTGGATTCCCTTTCGGACACCCTCTTCAGGCTCACCCTGGAACGGAAGGACCTGGAGTTCATCCCGGGGGACTGCCTGGCCCTGGGCCCTCCCGGGGGAGAGACCCGGCCCTATTCCATCGCCTCGGGAACGGGGGAAGGGAACCTGAGCTTCTACTTCCGGCGGCTTCCCGGGGGAAAGATCACGGAATGGCTGGCCTCCCTGGCGCCGGGAGACCCGGTTTCCGTAAGCCCCCCCTTCGGTTGGTTCCGCCCGGAGACGGGGGAGAAGAGGGTCTTCATCGCCACGGGCACCGGCGTCTCCCCCTTCCTCTCGGCCCTGAAATCCCCGGGTTGGCAACCTGGAACCCTCCTTCTCTACGGAGCCAGGCGGCTGGCGGAGGTCCTGGAGCGGGAGACCCTGGCCGAAAGGTCGAACCTGGAACTCTGTCTCTCCCGGGAGGAACGACCCGCCATCCACCGGGGCCGGGTCACGGACCTCCTGGATGTCCTCCCCGTCTCAGGCGGGCGTCGATACTATCTATGCGGATTGGATACGATGATCGAAGAGGTGTCGTGTAAACTGGAAGAGAGAGGGGTTCTCTTCTCCCGGATCCAGAGGGAGGTCTTCTTCCATGCCCAGGGATGAGAGCTGGCTCTTCACTTCCGAGGGGAAGCCCAGGGGCTATATCCAGCCCGCGAAGCTGGAGGAGCTCTGGTTCCACACCGGGACCTCCTGCAACCTGAGCTGTCCCTTCTGCCTGGAAGGGTCCAGGCCCGGCGACGACCGGATCCAGTTCCTCCTCTTCGAGGACGCCCGCCCCTGGATCGACGAGGCCGTGGAACTGGGGGTGGAGAAGTTCTCCTTCACCGGCGGGGAGCCCTTCGTAAATCCCCACTTCCCGAGGATCCTGGCCTACGCCCTGGACCGCCGCCCCTGCCTGGTGCTGACGAACGCCACCGAGCCCCTGATGAACCGGATGGACAAGGTCCTCCCCCTCCTGGAAAAACCCAACCCCCTCTCCTTCCGGGTGAGCCTGGACCACCCGGACCCGGAAAAGCACGACGAGTCCCGGGGCAAGGGGAACTTCCGGAAGGCCCTGGACACCATGGGCAGGCTCCACAGGGCCGGTTTCGGCGTCTCCCTGGCCCGGCTCGCCTCGGAGTTTCCCGACCAGGCCTACCTCCCCTACCTGGAGGAGGCGGGGTTGCCCCCCGACATCCGCATCGTGACCTTCCCCGACCTGAAACCCCCGGGGGAGAACCCCAAGGTCCCGGAGATCACGGAAAACTGCATGACCACCTACCTGGACCGGGAGAAGCGGGAGGCCTTCATGTGCAACTTCTCCAAGATGGTGGTGAAGATCGGCGGCCGGGTCTCGGTATACGCCTGCACGCTGGTGGACGACGACCCGGACTTCGATCTCGGGGAGAGCCTGGCGGAAGCCATGGAAAAAAGGGTGATGCTCAAGCACCACCGCTGCTATTCCTGCTTCGCCTTCGGGGCGAGCTGCAGCGAAAGGTAGGGGCCCCGGGGCCCCCTTTTCACCCCACCCACCGGTTGCAACACGCTGGGATTCAGAGAAAATATTCCCGGCCACCAAAAAACTGAAACAAGGAAGACCATGCGCACTCTCTCGAGGGACACGAGCCCAAAGGCCGAAAAGGTCCAGGTAGACCTTCTCCGCCGGGCCGGACCGGCCCGCAGGTTCGCCCTCGCTCTCTCTTTGAGCCGCACTACCATCGACCTGGCAAGGATGGCCCTGGGAAAGCGGATGACCGATGCGACAGACCAGGAAATCCTCCTGGCCTTCCTCCACATCCATTACGGTGCCGATCTCGCGGAAAGGGTCGCGAAAAGGCTGGAAGGGACCCGTTCGTGAGCGACATCCTTTCCGCCCTCCGCCCTCTCGCCGAGGCCTTCGAGCGCCTGGATGTGCCCTACCGCCTCGGGGGCTCCCTCGCCAGTTCCGTCCACGGCATGCCCCGCGCCACCCTGGACATCGACCTTGTGGCCGACCTCAGGGAGGAAACGATTCGCCCATTGTTGGAAATACTTAGAAAAGAGTATTACGCGGACGAAAAATCTTTACTGGAAGCCGCAAAGAAAATGGCGTCCTTTAATCTCGTTCACCTTCCCACGATGATCAAGATCGACATCTTCCTCCCGGGGGACCACGCATTCCAGAAGGAAGCCCTTTCCCGGAGGCGGTGGGTGCCGTTGGACAAAACGGAAGGCCGCAGAAAATTTCCTGTTGCCGCCCCGGAAGATATTGTTCTTCAAAAACTCCTTTGGTTCCGTAAAGGCGGATCCATTTCGGAACGCCAATGGACCGATGTCCTGGGAGTCCTCAAAGTCCAGGCCGAGGGCTTGGACAAGGAATACATGACCCGCTGGGCCCGGGAACTCGGCATCCTGGACCTTCTGGAGCGCGCTTTGGAGGAAGCCGGGATTTGAACAAGTGGGTTGTAGGGACCGCCGGAGGCGCCGTCTTCGGCGCCGAACGTCGGCCCGGAGGGTTCCGGGAAAGGGGAAATCATTCCGGCGTTTGGGGAATATGGGATCCTCGGGCCGGATCCATCGGGATTTTGGGGCCTGATCGCGGGACGACCGTCGGGACGGCCTTCGGCCGTCCCTCGGGCGTCCCCTACGGCGTCCCCTACTTCCTCCGGCTGATCCGACACGTGGGTGAAAAGGTCATAACCAGCTAGAATCCTCTTCATGAAACTTCCCGCACCCGCGCTGGTCCTTTTTCTTCTTCCCTTGGGTTTCCCGGGGGTCCCCCGCCCCAGGCTCTCGCCACCGCCGGTGGAGATCCCCGGCGTATCTCCCCTCCGCCTCTCCCTGGACGGAACCTGGCTCTTCGACCCTTCGCCGAAAAAGGAATTCTGGAAAGAGGAAGCTCCCAGCGACCCTCGCTGGCGCCCCATCCAGGTCCCGGGGGAATGGGTAATGCAGGGCTTTTCAGTAAAGCCTCATACCGCCGCCGCCTACCTCCGGACCTTCCTCCTCCCCCCCTCCTGGGAAGGCCTGAGAGTGAAACTTCGCTGCGACGGCGTGTACAGCAAGGCCCGGGTCTACCTGAACGGCAAACCCGCCGGATCCCACGAGGGAGGCTTCACTCCCTTCGAGCTGGACGTGACGGACCTGGTGAAACCGGGCCGCAACCAGGTCGCCCTGGCCGTCACCAGCGAATCCCTCCAGGACACCCTCTCCTGCGGGAGCCGATACGCGGCCCACCAGCTCGGAGGCATCACCCGGAGGATCTATCTCTTCCCCCTTCCAACCCTCCAAATTGCCTCCTTCCACGCCTACCCATCCTTCGAAAAGAACGGAAAGGACGCCCGGCTGAAAGTGATCCTGGATCCGGCCGCCGAAGGAAAGGCCCCGGAGGGCCAAAGAAAGATTCGTTTCACCCTTTCCGGCCCCCTTCCCTCGAGAGCCCGCGTCCTGGACGCCTCGTTCCTCCTCCCCGCCTCCGCCGGGGAGGAAACCTTCGACCTTCCCGTTCCCGGGCCGGGCAAGTGGGACCCGGAACACCCCAACCTCTACATCCTGGAAGCCTCCCTCCTGGCAGGGGAGACCCTCCTGGAGAAGGCCTCACGGAGGATCGGGTTCCGGGAGATCCGGATCGAGGAAAACCGCCTTCTCGTCAACGGCGTGCCCGTCAAGCTCCGCGGCGCCGACCGCCACGAGATCGATCCCCTCCGGGGCCGTTCCCTCGCCCCGGGGCAGTGGCGCAGGGACGCCCTTCTTTTCAAGAAGGCCAACGTCAACTACATCCGGACCTCCCACTACCCCCCGGACGAGGCCTTCCTCGACGCCTGCGACGAGATCGGGATCTTCGTGGAGGAGGAAGCGCCCCTTTGCTGGGTGGGCCACGGCGCCGCCCCGATCTGGAAAAAGTGGAACCCGGCGGACCCGAAGTTCTATCCCCACCTGGTCCGGCCCATCCTGGAGATGATCGAGCGGGACGCCTCCCATCCCTCGGTCCTGATGTGGTCTTTGGCCAACGAGTCCGTCTGGACCCCCAACTTCGCACAGGCCTTCCAGGTCGCCCGACGGAAGGACCCGACCCGGCCCTTCACCTTCCACGACCAGTGCTGGGGCTCCTTCAACAACCATGGAAGCAAAACCCAGGTGGCCAACTTCCACTACCCAGGCCCGGGCGGCCCGGAACGGGCCGACCGGGTGGGCCGCCCCGTCCTCTTCGGCGAATACTGCCACGTGGCGGACTACGACCGGAGCGAGGTGAAGACCGATCCGGGGATCCGGGACCTCTGGGGGGAAGGCCACCACAGGATGTGGGAGAAAATCCTGGCCCATCCCGCCTGCCTGGGCGGGGCGATCTGGGCGGGAATCGACGACATCTTCCTTCTTCCTTCGGGAGAGGCCAAGGGTTACGGCCCCTGGGGTCTCCTGGACGCCTGGCGCAGGCCCAAGCCCGAGTACTGGAACGCCAAGAAGACCTACTCCCCCGTAAAAGTCCTCACCAAAACCGTCCAGCCCGGCAGGCGTCCCATCCGCCTGGCCGTCCAAAACCGCCACCTCTTCACGAACCTCTCGGAGGAAACCATCTTCTGGAGCCTGGACGGCCGGAAAGGACGGGCCGAAGCCGCCCTTCCGCCCGGCGCCGAAGGG
>CAYQBW010000281.1:0-4692 GCA_964415725.1 uncultured Planctomycetia bacterium | reverse complement strand
TCCTTCAAGGAGGAGGTGGAGCGCCTGGGAAAGGCCATCGGGCAATTGCCCGATGCCGAAAGGAACGTGGTGATCCTCTACTACCACGAGGATCTCCTGCTCAGGGAGATCGGGGAGATCCTCGGCGTGAGCGAGTCCCGGGTCTCCCAGATCCTCACCAAGGCCCACCATCACCTTCGGCGGCTCCTGAAGGAGGAGGAAGGAGGCGGATGAGATGAGCGGACTCTGGTCTTCCCCTTCCGTGGGCGGGCCGGGCGGAATCCAGCCGGCCGCGCCCGCCGTGAAGCGGGCGGAGAGCGAGGCGGAGAAGGAGAAGAAGAAGGAACTCTTCCAGCGGGCCCTGGGAGGCAGGAAGAAGGAAAAGAAGAAGGAAGAGAAAGAAGCCTCCCCCCGCGGGGAGGAGCGCAAGGACCGGGCCGGGGAAGCCGGCGCCGGCCCGAGAGGAACGGGCGGGGGCGGCCACAGGGTGGACGTCCTGGCCTGAGAAGGACGATTACGGCAAAGGGTTTGACATGGATGACATGCCGGAAGGCCGGTCGGGCGTGATCCCGGGCCGGGCCGTCAAATGTTCGAGCGCCCCCGTCCTGGTGGGCGGGCACGGGGTGGAGAATGGAGCGCCCCCGGTGCGCGTGGTTCCCGTAGAGCAGGACGGAGTGATCCGTTTCATCGAAATCCACTGCTCCTGCGGGAGGGTTACGATCCTGGAATGCGAATACGAAGGGGAGGAGACGCCATGAAGAAGGTCTCCCTGGCGGCGGGCGTCCCTGTCTTGTGGGCCGTCCTTCTTTTTCCGGCCGGTTGCGGCGTTCTCTCCGACGGGCTGAAACCGGCCCCCAAGGCCGAGGTGCCTCCCGGTTCCCGGGAGGGATACCTCAAGGCCGGGCCCGTCACGGGCGTGGAGCACGGGCCGGCCCAGCGTTCCCTGCTCAAGGAATACGTGGACACCAAGGCGCGCCTCAAGGAGCTGGCCGACAAGATCGGAAAGCTCCAGGAGAAGCTGAAAGTCACCGAGGCGGCCCTGGAGGAGTGCCGGAAAGAGAAGGCCCAGGAAAAGGCCGGGCGGATCGCCGCCGAGGCAGAGAGGGAGAAGGCCCTCCAGGAACTCAGGGACAAGGACATCCAGCTTCTCAACCTGGCCCTGGAGAAGACCAAGGTGGAGCAGGAGCTGGTGAACCTGAAGATCCAGGCCCTATCTCCCGGTGAAGGGGAGCGAAAGGCAGGGAACTTCGGCTCCGCCCTGGGAGGAGGTCCGCGATGAGGGCCCGGGCGGCATGGGGATGGCTGGGGCTCCCGGCCCTTTTGGGGGCGGTCCTTCCGGTCCTTCCTTCCTGCGCGCTTCTCGGGCCGGGATACGCCAAGCCCAAGCCCGTGGACGCCTACTTCGCCGATCCCAGGGACACGGCCCTGGTGCGCCGGGTCCTGGTGCTCCCCTTCGACATCGACGACCAGGGAGACGCCGACCCGGACCTGGTGTGGAGGATCTTCTGCCAGGAACTCCAGAAGACGGGGCGCTTCGAGGTCCTGGCCCTGCCCGAGGAGGACCGGCAGAAGTGGCTGGACAACCTGCCCCGCTTGAAGGGGGTCTTCCCCATGGCGGACCTCCTGGATTTCTGCGACCGCTTCGGGGCCCAGGGGGTGATCTACGGCACGGTGACCCGGTTTCGGGCCTATAAGCCGCCCTGCCTGGGCCTTCGGCTGGGCATGGTCTCGGCCCAGACGGGCCAGGTGATCTGGGAGACGGACGTCCTCTACGACATGGCCGACAAGAGGTCCCTGGAGGATCTCAGGAACTACGTGGCCACGGTCTGTTCGCCAGAGGATTCCCTCCACAAGTGGGAGATGACCCTGCTCTCTCCCAGGCGTTTCGCCGCCTACGTCTGCCACAGGGTGGTGGACCGCTGGCGGGTGGTGGACGCGGCCTACCGCTAGCGGCCCGGGTTGAAAATCCCCGCTCCCCCGCTATCCTCTCCCTCCCACCGGGTGCGCCCGTAGCTCAGCAGGATAGAGCGTCGGTTTCCTAAACCGAAGGTCGAGGGTTCGAGTCCCCCCGGGCGTACCATTCTTTTCTCCTTCGCTCCGGGTTTTTTCGGGCGGTTGAACCGATAGAGATTGCTTCTTCTTGCCGGACCTGCTTTCTCCGGGAGTGGTGGGGGATTTTCCTGTCGGGGCGGCGGGTTTTCTTTCCTGGAGGAAGATCTGGAGGGGACCGCCCTTGGGGAGGGGTTTGTCTCCGTATTTTGGCCATTTGCTGGCGGGCAGAACCAGGTCGGGCGCGCCGTCCCCGTTCAGGTCACCCGCAACCAGAGGAAATGCTCCGTAATGCCAGATGGGGAAATCCACTTCCAAGGAGAGGACCCGGAAATGGGCTTTTCCCTGGTTCTGGAGGAAGCAGGCTTTCCAGAGCCGCCTGTTTTCTTTCCATGTCGTGTAGAAGGGTGCGATGTCCAGGTCTCCGTCGCCGTCCAGGTCGAAGAGGAGGAAGAAAATAGGCCCCCACTCGTCGTTGATTCCTGCTTTCCTGAAAAAGCGGGCCAGGGCCTCCTGGAGCCCCTTGTCCTCCTGGAACCTCTTTCCGTCCAGGTTTCGAAACAGGTGGGAACGTACAGGCCAGCCGGGCGGATTCCTGATGAAGGGAAAATCCAAGAGAAGATCGGGACGCCCGTCGCCGTCCACGTCCCCGATGGGAAGGATCGAACCATGGATTCCACCTCGATAGTATCCGAAATAGAAATAGAAAAAGGAGGATCCTTTCGGGATTCCCCGGGCCCGGTCTTTTTCGAACTTCATGCCTCCCTTGTTCAGGAGGATGCCGAGGGGAGGTCTCTCTTTCAGGTACGTGTCGACGCCACATGGGATTTCGAGTATGTCCACTCTTCCGTCCTTGTTCATGTCCAGAAGATGGGGGCAGCAGGTATAGCCTATGGTGCGGTCCAGGGGCACGGGGGCGGAGAACCTTCCTTTCCCGTCGTTCAGGCGGCACAGAAGTTCATAGACATGGAGCCGGCCGACTTTTTCTTTCCTTCCTGTCCAGAAAAGGAGGTCCGGATCCTTGTCCCCGTCCAGGTCCCCCAGTCCGAAAAAGGGGCGGAATCCCTTCATGGGGGGAAAGATCTTTTTCTTCTCCCGGAAACGGCCCTTCCCGTCGTTGAAGAGCAGGTGAAAACCCCGGTCCGTGCCTTTGAAGAGGTCCAGGTCGCCGTCGCCGTCCAGGTCCATGAATTCCACTTGGAACGTCCGGTCCACCAGGCTCTGGAGGCGGGCCGGGTTTGCCTTCTTGAAACGGCCTTTTCCGTCGTTCAGGAAGAGGAGATCCCAGGTCCGGGTGTAGGTCCCCCAAAAAAGGTCCAGGTCGCCGTCGCCGTCCACGTCGGCCAGGCGGAGAATTCTTGCCGGAGGAAGCTTGGAAATCTCCTGGACCTTCCTGAAAGAAAGGCCCGGCCCGGCCTGGGCCCGAAGGAAGGAAGCGGGAAAAAGGGAAAGAATGGAAACAAAGAGCGGGCCCGTGACGGCCAAGAAGAACCTTTTCATGATCCACCCCCCTAGGCCCGGCTCCGGCCGGGAGTCCGGGCCGGCCTTGAGGTTGGTTATTGTGCCTTGGCCTTTCCCTGTTGAAAAGGCTCTTGGGGGAATGCCCTTGAAACAGGCAGTTCTTGGAGTTCAATGGAGAGGGAAAAAAGGCCTGGGAGTAAAAGGTTTGGATTCCTCCGAAGATTACTCGATCAGGCTGGCTTGCCTGGACTGGCTGAACCGCTTGGCTGAAGAGCGGAATGGGGAGGAACTTCTTTTTTCCCAGTCGCAGTTATTTAGGGGATTTCTATTGGGTGAGGAGCGAATCACCCTTGGCTCACCGAAAGGCATTCATAAGCCCAAGGGAATGCGCTGGCCTCTTTCCATTCTTTCTGTCTCCCATGATTCCAAGAAACGTCCCTACAAGGACACCTTCGAAGGGGAGGACAAGCTTCTCTACCGCTACAGGGGGAGCGACCCCCGGCACCCGGACAACGTTGGTTTGCGGGAAGCGATGGCGAGGCAGATTCCCCTGGTCTATTTTCACGGGGTGGGTCGTGGGCTGTATATGGCTGTGTGGCCCGTCTTCATCGTGGAAGACCGTCCTTCGGAATTGACCTTTGTCGTCATGGCTGGAGAAGGAAAGAACATCCTTCCTGGCTTGGGGGCGGGTGGTGAGTCGGTAGCCGACGATCCTGAGATACGGATCCAGAGGAAGTACGCGACGCGGCAGGTTTTAGCAAGGATCCACCAGCAAACATTCCGGCAGAGGGTCCTTAGAGCTTACCGGAGGCAGTGTGCAGTCTGCCGCTTGAAACACATGGAGCTTCTCGAGGCCGCCCACATTATCCCGGATCCTGAAGAAAGGGGAGAGCCCATTGTCCGGAACGGACTCTCTCTTTGCAAGATCCACCACGCCGCTTTCGACAGGAATATTCTGGGAATTTCTCCAGATTACATAATCGAAGTAAGGGAGGATATCCTAGAAGAAGAAAATGGGCCGATGTTAAGGCATGGATTCCAGGAGATGCACGGCGAGAGAATCATTCTGCCGCGCAATCCTGAATGGCGTCCCGACAGGGACAGGTTGGCCGAAAGGTACGAAAGGTTCAGGGAAGCTGTTTAGGTTTCTGGGGAACCGGAGGCAAGTTGATTTGTTTGGGTCTTCAGCAGGATCTGTGGGTC
>CAYQBW010000280.1:0-4705 GCA_964415725.1 uncultured Planctomycetia bacterium | reverse complement strand
GGGAAAGACCCGGAATTTCGCCGGCCCGCCCCGGCCGCCCCCTAGTCCACCCTGTGGCGGTTGCCCAGGAAATCGATCTTGTGGACAGGTTGGACCACGGCGCTGGCGATGTTCCCCAGGTGAGCGGCGACCCGCTTCAGGTAACGGAGAAGGAGCACGTAGCAGACGGCCTGGTTGGTGGAGAGGTCCGAGCGGGCCACCTCCTCCACCTTCTCGTCGCAGAGCTTGGCCAGCCGGTAGTCCTCCTCCAGGACCCGCGTGGCGTGCTCCTTGGAGGTCTCGAAGAAGGCGGCCCGGGTCTGGGGAAAGAGGACCTCCACGTCGCAGAAGAGACGGGAGAAGAAGGTCCGCCAGGCCCCAGCCAGGGGGGTCTCCATGAGTTCGGCCACTTCCACGAAGTTCTTGCAGTAGTCCCCGATCCGCTCCGCGTCCTTCACCACCGACATCATCACCAGGGTGGCCACGGTGTCCTCCTCGGGGTTCATGGAGATATGCTCCACCAGCCTCTTGCGGATCTTCCGCTCCGTCTTGTTCACCTTCACGTCCAGGGACCGGATCTCTTCCCGGGCGGCTTCGATGTCTTTCTCCTCCAGGAAGAGTTTCTTCGAGGCCCGGAACATCCCTTCCCCCTGGAGGAGCATGGTCTCGAAGTCCTGGAGGACCTGGTTCATGAAGGAGGCGCCGCGCCAGGCTTGGATCAACGTTCGGAAGAGCATGCCACTACCCCCGGGTCAATGCAGGGCCTCCTCCAACAAGAGGAGAAGGCCGGGAATCCCGAAAAACACGATCAACACGTAGAAGATGGCCCACCTCTTCTTCTCCGCCGCAATCTCCGCGAAGCTCCGCGCCAGCCAGAGGGTGGCCCGCCGGACGGGGGGGATGGGGAAAAGCAGGAGGATGCCGGAAATATTGAAGAAAAGGTGCACCAGGGCGATCTGGAGCCCCGCCGGGGCGGCCAGGCTGGCCAGAAGAGCCGTCACGGTGGTCCCCACGTTGGCGCCCAGGGTGACCGGGTAGACCTGTTCCAGCGTAAGGAGCCCGGCGCCGGCCATGGGAACCAGCAGAGAGGTGGTGATGGAACTGGACTGGACCAGGACCGTGACGATCAGGCCTACCAGCATGGCCTGGGCCCAGTTCTTCCCGAGAAAGGCCGAGAAGAAGCCTTCCAGCCGGGTGAGCATGACCTTCCGGAGAGACTTGACCAGGTAGATCAAGGCCAAGGCCACGAGCAGGATCCCCAGAACCGCGGCGAGCACGCCGGAAAGCTGGGGAGAGAGCCCCAGGCCTTCCAGCCCGTGGACCACCGCCTTGGCCGGAGGCTTGAGAAGGAGTTCCACCGGCCCGTGGATCTTGTGGGCATGGGCCCCGCCGGCCCCGAGGAGACCGGCCACCCACCCGGAGAGGTGCTGGAGGTAGCCCGTGGCGAGTTCCAGGGGGAGCAGGATGGCCACGGCGGCGAGGTTGAAGTAGTCGTGGACCGTGGCGGCGGCGAAGCACCGGCGGAACTCCTCCTTTCTTCCGATGCTCCCCAAGGCCACGAGAAGATTGGTGATGGTGGTCCCGATATTGGCCCCCATCACGATGGGGATGGCCAAGGGGACGGGAAGGGTCCCCGAGGCCACCATGCCCACGACGATGCTGGTGGTGGTGGAAGAGGACTGGATGATGCTCGTTGCCAGGACCCCGATCATGAGGGCCACGATGGGGTTGGACGTGGCGGACATGAGGTTCATGGCGAAGGGTTTCCCCAGGGCCTTGAACCCCGTGCCCATGCAAGTGATCCCCTCGAGGAAGAAAAGCAGGAGCAAGAGGATCCAGGGAACCTGGATCCACATGGACTCCCTCTTGGAGGGTTTCAGAGGCGGAGGTTCCCCCTCGGAAGCATCCGGGTCTTCCGGGGCCCGGGGGGAATGGGGGGAAGGGATCTTCTCCTCATGATCACGAAAGGAAGGAGAAACCCCATTGCCCTTGGAAAAGACGCCAGGGTGAGTGGAGGACAAGGCAGTTCCCTCGCAGCAATTCAGGATCCCGTGAAGATCGAGAAGGCAGAACGAGGGGGATCTTGCAACCCGGGTTGCGCCTTCTCAAGAGTTTTCATCCGAAGAAGGACGGCCCCTTTCCAAAAAGGGGGGGTCACTCCAAGTCGGCCAGGACCTGGTCCCCCTCCAGTTTCACGGGGAAATGACGCACCTGGCAGTCCGGCACCATGGCGCAGACACCCTCCCGCACGTCGAACTTCCAGCCGTGGAAAGGACACAGCAGGTCGCCCTCCTCGGAGACCACGGCCTTGCTCAAGTCCGCGCCTTCCCGGCAGAAGTCCTGGAAGACGTAGAACTCCCCGTCCAGGTGGAAGACGACCAGGTCTTTTCCTTCGACTTGAACCTTCCGGCCGGCCCCTTCGGGGACCTGGGAAACCCGGGCTACAGGAACGTATCTGCTCATGGCTCCCATCCTTCCCGGGCGCCGTGGACAGGGCCCGGGGCGAGAAAAGAAAACAGACAGCATGATCGGTCTCCATCCGTGGGGTTTCAAGGCGGGGGGACCTTCCCTTCACGGGAGAGAAGGTAGGATGGTTCGAACCTGACAAAAGGAGAAAGGCAGTGATTCGAGCCGACGACTACATCGAAGACCTCCTGGAGCGTTACCCCGGAATCAACGCCTTCCTGCGGGAGAGGGGGGTGGTCTGCATCCAGTGCGGGGAACCCGTGTGGGGAACCTTGAGAGAACAAGCCGAAGCCAAGGGCCTGGACGTGGAGGCCCTGGTGAAAGAACTCAACCAGGCCTTCTGCGGCGGGGAAACCGAAAGCTGAGCCTTCCCGGGGCCGTTCTCTGGGGAAAAGCTGTTCCCTGAAACCCTCGAGGCCGCCCGGGAAATCCTTCCCGCTCCTTCCTTCCGTCCCCTTTCGCGGGAGAGGGGAGGCCTCTTTTTTTCACCAATCTCCCCCAGGAGACGGGCATGAGAGACCAGGAGACCCAGGACCGGGCAAGCTGGCTTGTCGAAAAGGAGCTGGTCTCCAGCGTGGGCTGGTTCATCCGGGTCCGGTGGTTCCCGGCTCTCGCCCTGACCCTTCTCCCCTGGCCCGCCTCCTACCTCCCGGAGCTTGCCGTCCATGCCCTTCCTCTCTCCTTGTGCGGCCTGCTCCTTCTGGCGGCAAACGCCTACCTCTACTTTCTCCAGAAGAAGATCCAGGCCCGTCCCAAGGGGGAAGAGGGCGCGCGCCGCCAGGTCCAGGCGGCCCGGGCCATCCTCTTCGGGCAGGTCGTGGTGGACTGGACGGCTACCTTGACCGCCCTCCACTGGACGGGGGGCGTGGACAGCCCCCTGCTCCTGCTCTTCCTGGTCCACCTGGTGCTCGCCGCCGTCCTCTATCAAAAATGGGAAACCTGGAGCCTGTCGGGGCTGGCCGTCCTCCTGGTGGCGGGCCTGGCGGCGGGCCGCCACCTGGGGCTCCTGGGCTGGCATCCTTTGCTCGAGGGGCTCCCTCCGCCCTCTGTCCTCCAGGACGCCCTCACCCTGGGAGCCTTCGCCCTGGTAACTTTCTCCATCACCTGGCTCGGCACGGCCCTCTCCTCCCGGTTCCGCAAGAGAGAGAGGGTGATCCTCGCCCTTGGGGAAAACCTGGAGATGGCCTTCACCAGGACCCAGGCCCTCTACTCCCTGGCCCGGGCCACCAGCTCCACCCTGGACCTGGACGAACTCCTGAACCTCCTCACCGAAAGGGTGGCCCGCACCATCGGATCCCGGGCCTGCGTGATCCACCTGGTGGATCCCGAGACGGGAGAACTGAAATTCGCCGCCGGCTACGGGATCGACCCGGACAAGCCCTCCCCGGAAGTGGACCTCAAGGCGAGCGGCCTGGCCCGCCGCGTCCTGGCTGGGGAGAGCGTCTTCCTGGAGAATCTTCCCAACATCGACGATTCGTGGGCCCGCAAACTCGCGGCCCGGGGTTGGTGTTCCCTGGCGGCGGCCCCGGCCAGGGGGAAGAAGGGGGTGACCGGTGTCATCTGGGCCCTCTGCCTCAGGACGGCCCGCCTTGGCCCGGAGGACGCGTCCTTCCTGGAGGCCGCCGGCATCCACGCCGGGATCGCCCTGGAGAACGCCCTGGCCTGGCGGGCCATGCGCGACCTGGACAAGGCCAAGAGCAGTTTCGTCCGGCTCGTGACCCACGAACTCCGCTCCCCCATCGCCGTAGTTCTGAGCCTTCTCAGGACCCTTACGGGAGGCTACGCGGGGAAACTGGAAGAAAAGCAGATGGACCTGTTGCTCAGGGCCCAGAACCGGGCCGAGTTCCTCTCCACCCTGGTGGACGATCTCCTCGCCCTGGCCGAGGGGAAGACCCTCCCCGATCTCCAGGGGCCGAAAGGGGCAGTGGACGCCGCCGCCGCCCTCCAGAGGGTGAAAGAGAGGTTCGAGATCCCGGCCAGGGAAAAGGAGCAGGAATTCACGGTGCTCGTGGAGGGGGAAGGCCCCTTCCTCGTCCCCGGGACGCAGGGCTCCATGGACCGGATCCTGGAAAACCTCGTCTCCAACGCCGTCAAGTATACGCCCAAGGGCGGCAAGGTTTCCCTCCGGCTCCGCGGGGAAGCCGACCGGGTCATCCTGGAAGTCGAAGATACGGGGATTGGAATACCAAAGGAATCCATCCAGAAACTAGGAAGCGAATTCTATCGCGCCCCCAACGCAAGGAGGATCGAGCCTTCCGGC
>CAYQBW010000279.1:0-4709 GCA_964415725.1 uncultured Planctomycetia bacterium | reverse complement strand
GTCTTGGCCTGGTGCTTGATGGCGTCGATGGGCCGGAGCAAGGCTTCCACCCCCTTGTTCACCCATTCCAGGGCCTCCTGGAGCTGGGCGTGCAGGGGGGAGGCGTCCCCGCCCAGGCGGTGGATGGGCCGGCGGAAACCGGCCCGCCCTGCGATCTCCTCCAGGAGGAAGGCGATCCCCGCCCCCACCGAGGGATCCAGTCCTCCGTCGAGGCGGCCGCCCAGGAGGTCTTCCAGGAATTCCCCCACCAGGGGCCGGAGCCGCTCCTGGATTTCCCTCTCACGTATGGGATCGTCTTCGTCCAGGATGTGGACCCACTCCACCAGGAGAGAGCGGATCCGCTTGAGGAGGCGTGCCCCTTCGTCCAGGGCCAGGGCGGCGTGGTAGCCCCAGATGTGGCCGGCCATGGTGACGGGAACGAAATCCAGCCCCCCCGGAGCGGAAGGCACCTGGATCACCGAGGCGGCGTAGGGCTCGAACCGTTCCTTCCCGGCCGTGGTGAGGACCACCGTGGTTGCCCTGTGGGCCTTGAAGATGGCGGCCTCCTTGACGACGTCGGAGAGGAGGGCCTCTTCGAGCCCCGCGGCGCAGAGGATCACCAGGGGTTCCGTGGAGAGGTCGATGTGTTTCTTGTCTTCCGTAACGTCCACGGGGATGGACTTGTAGCAGAGTTCGGAGAGCTTGATCCGGATCTCCCGGGCCGCCACCTTCCCCGGGCCGTTCCCCACGGCGGCCCAGTAGCGCTTGGCCGGGGCGAACTTCCTCGCCGACGCCCCGATCTCCCCGCCCATGGCGAAGACCTCCTCCAGGACGGCGGGGATCTTCTCCAGGTTCCGGGCCTCCCGTTCCAGGGAATGGGGATCCTGGAGGCCCAGGAGCTCCGACAGGGCCAGGGCAAGGAGCTGTCCCGCCGCCACCTGGGAGTAGAAGGCCTTGGTGGAGGCCACGGACATCTCCACGTCCCTGCCGTCGCTGGTGTAGACCACGCCGTCGGCCTTGAAGACCAGGTCGGAGTTGCGCCGGTTGACGACGGCCAGGACCGAGGCCCCCTTCTGGCGGACCAGGTCCACCGTGCGGTTCGTGTCCGTCGTGGTCCCCGACTGGCTCACGGCCACCACCAGGAGGTCCGAGAGGTCCTCCCCCGGGAGGAACCCGCTCACCTCGCTGGCCGGGGCCGAGTCCACGTGGATCCCCGTGCCCGCCAGCTTTTCGGCGAGCAAGGTGGCCACGGCCTGGGCAGCCACGGCCGCCGTGCCCTGTCCCAGGCAGATGATCCTCTTGATTCCGCCCCGACGGATCCGGTCGCGCAGGTCTTCGGGCAGGGAGGTTTCCAGCAGGAGGGAGGTCGCCCCGCCTCCCGGGAGGGGCTTGAATTTACGGGAGATGGTTTTCCTGAAGGAGGAGGCGGCCTGGGAGAGCTCCTTGATGAGGAAATGGTCGTAACCCCCGAGATCGATGTCCCGCGTGGAGATTTCCGGGGCGAAGGTCTCCAGGAGATCCCCCGGCAGCGGGGTCCCGTCCAGGAAGGAGGCCCCTTCCTCCCAGGGACGGCCCGGGCGGATCTCCAGCATGCTCCCGGGCTTTCCCCCGGCGGGCCCCGTTTCCGTCCCCGGAAGGCGCAGGAACCTGCCGCAGGCCTCCACGGCCCCGTAGACCTCCGAGGCCAGGGCCGTTCCCCCCTGGAGGGACCCGGCGAAAAGGGCCTGGCCCGAGCCGGAGATGCCCGCCAGGAGGAGGTCCGGTTCCGAGAGGGAGAGGGCCGCCACGGCCAGGGATCCCTCCATCTCCTCCATGGCCGCCCGGAAGGCCTCCTTGGCGTCCCCTTTCTCCGCGTAGTGGCGGGCCAGGAGGAGGGGGATGATCTGGGCGTCGGTGGAGATCCCCTTCCCGATCCTGAAACCCTCTTTTTCGTATTTGGCTGCCAGCTCCCGGAAGTTGTCCACGTCCCCGTTGAGCACGGCCAGAAAACCCGGGAGTTCCACCGGGGCCTGGACGCTTCCCCGGTCCGCCACGGGATGGCAGTTGGCCTGGGAGATCACCCCGTTGGAAGCCCACCGGGTGTGGGCCAGGACCCGGGCCCGCACCCCCGGCGCCGAGGCGAACCGCCAGAAGAGACGGTCTTGGGCCAGGGCCTTTCTCAGAAAGTCCGGGTTGTCCCCGAGACTCCCCACCTCGGCGGCTCTTTTCCAGGTGAAGGCCAGGACCGCCGGCCCGGAAGCCGGAAGGTTCTTCAGGATCGTTCCGTGGAGGAAAGAGGTCCTCCCTTCCCTTTGGGCCAGCTCCGCCGAGAGTTCCGGCTCCAGTTCCCTTTCCCGGGCCAGGAGCTCACCCTTGCCGGGAAAGACCAGGACCAGGGCGATTCCGGCGGAATCCCGGCCTCTCACCTCCAGGCGGCCCAGGGAGTTGAGCACCAGGTTCGCCTGGAAGGCCGTGAACAGGGCCTCCCGGGCCGGGCGCGCGCCCCCGCCGGGACCCAGGAGAGCCCGCACCTTGTCCAGGTTTCCCAGGGTGTCCTTCCCAAGAGTCCAGGCCAGGTCCAAGGCCTTTTCGTGGAGTCCTTCCCAGGGGGAAGGCTCCCCGGCGGCCAGGGCCGAGCCCGCCCCGGCGGGGCGGGTCCTTCGGGCGAAGGCCTCCAGGGCCTCCACCAGGGAGCCCACCTCCCTTTCCAGGGAGGGGTCCCCGAAGGCCTCCTCCAGCCAGGGGAAAGAGCCCGGGCCGGCCAGGCTTCGAACTTCTTCCATGAGGGCCTGGACCTTCTCGGGCGGAGGATTCCCCCGGCCCAGGAGAAAGGCCAATTCCCGGAGAACCTCCCTGTCCAGGGCGGCCCGGGCGGGAAGATCCATGGTCAGTGCCGCGATTCCACACATGCCCTCGCCTCTCGGAGCCCTTGTCCTTCTATCTTTCGGCTCCTACCATCCGGCGACCCCTGCAAAAACGAAAGGGTGAACCGGTGAAGATCTTCGATCCCCATATCCACATGTTCTCCAGGACCACCGACGACTACGAAAACATGGCCCTGGCGGGCATCCGCGCCGTGGTGGAGCCCTCCTTCTGGCTGGGCCAGCCCAGGACCAACCTGGGTTCTTTCCTGGACTACTGGTCCCTGATCACCGAGTGGGAGCCCAAGCGGGCCGCCCAGTTCCAGGTCCGCCACTTCTGCACCATCTCCCTCAACCCCAAGGAGGCCAACGACCGGGCCCTGGCCCGGGAAGTGCTCGAGGCCATGGAGCCCTTTCTGGAGAGGCCCACTGTGGTGGGCGTGGGCGAGATCGGCTTCGACAAGATCACCGACGCCGAGGAGGAGGCCCTCCGGGCCCAGTTGGAGATGGCCCGCCGCCACAACCTTCCCGTCCTGATCCACCTCCCCCACGTGGACAAGCTCAGGGGGGCGGAGAAGACCATCGCCATCTTAAAAGAGATGGACTACCCCGAGGAGATGGTGGACCTGGACCACAACACGGAGGAGACCATTCCCCTGGTGAAGGAGAAGACCCGCTGCTGGGCCGGCCACACGGTCTACACCAGGACCAAGCTCACGCCGGCCCGGGCCGCGAACATCCTCGAGGAATTCGGCACGGAGAAGATGCTCGTCAACTCCAGCGCCGACTGGGGCGTCTCCGACCCCCTGAACGTGCCCAAGACGGTTCTGGAACTCCGCAAGAGGGGATTTCCGGAGGAGGAGATCGAAAAGGTCGTGTGGCGGAACCCCAACGAGTTCTACGCCCAGTCGGGGAAGTTCGAGCCCCTCTGAGGGCCCCGGGACGGTGGCGCGGCTCCCGGAACGAGAACCGGTCCTTCAGGTGGGCCTCCTGGAGGGGGCGCGGGAAGCCAGGCTGGAGCTCACGGGCGGATTCGACGCGGGGGGCGGGAAACCCTGGCGCGGCCCGATCCTGGTCCGGCCCCTGGGCCGGGCCGGCCTGCGGGTCCTGGACCCGGGAGGAAAGGAGATCTACAGGGGAGAGGAATTGATCCTTTCTCCCCTCCAGCCCGAAGAAGGTCTCTTCCTGGTCCGGGACCTTCCCATCGGCATCGGCTTCCACTGGGAGCAGGGGCGGGACCAGGCCTTCCGGGGCGAGATCCTGGCCAGGGCCCATCCCTCGGGCGGCCTGCTTCTGATCAACCGCATTTCCCTGGAGGACTACCTGGAGAGCGTACTCGCCTCGGAGATGAATCCATCTTCGCCCTCCCAGTTCCTCCTGGCCCACGCCGTGGTCTCCAGGAGCTGGCTGGCGGCCCAGCTGGAGCGTTCCCGCGCCCCCGAAGGCCCTCCGCCCCCGCCGGGGATCACCTGGCGGGACCGGTCGGACCACGAACTCTTCGACGTCTGCGCCGACGACCACTGCCAGAGGTACCAGGGCGTGCCCGCCAAGGGCCGGGAGGCGGCGGCCCGGGCGGTCCGCCGGACCAGGGGGACCTTCCTGGTCTCGGGAGGGGAGATCTGCGACGCCCGCTTCTCCAAGGCCTGCGGCGGCAGGAGCGAGCTCTTTTCCACGGCCTGGGAAGAGAAAGAAATCCCCTGCCTGGCCTCGGTCCGTTGCTGGGAGGAGGAAGACCGGGGCCCCCTGGAGACGGAGGAGGAGGCCCGGTCCTGGATCCTGGGCCGGCCCCCTTCTTTTTGCGCCGATCCCCCCGAGGAGGTCCGGCGGGCCATCCTGCCGGACTTCGACCTTGCCACCAGGGACTTCTTCCGCTGGAAGGTGGAATACGAG
>CAYQBW010000278.1:0-4712 GCA_964415725.1 uncultured Planctomycetia bacterium | reverse complement strand
TCCCCCACCCGCCTTCCGATTCCCCCGGCCAGGACGGATTGCACCTGGGGAGACTTTTCCCGGAGGACCTGGGAGAGGAGGAAGTCCAGGGCCTTGGGATCCCGGCTCGATGCGATCCGGGCGGCCGTGGTGATCCTGCGCGCCGGCGGGAGGCCTTCTTCCTGGTGGAAGCGGCTGAGAAGCTGGGAGAGACCGGGGCTTTTCTTCCGGGCCTGGGCGGAAAGAGGAAGGGCCGGTCCCAAAAGGAGAAATCCGGCAAGGCAGGAAACAAGGGCCCTGGTCCTCGAAAGTCTCATGATCCGCTCCCGTTTCCCGAAGAAAGGGAAACAATCCCGGGAAGTAACGTCCCGGGGAAACTGGTCCTTGCATCCTTACCTATCATCCCTTTGGATCTTCTCTCACACCGAACCAAAAAGGAGGTTTCCCCGGCATGGACGAGAGTTCCCGGACCCGCCTAGGGTTCCTCGGCAGGATCTACTGGGAGAAACTCGTCATCTGGGCCCTTTTCCTCCTCTTCCTCTACATCATCCGGGACTTCTTCACCCTGCTGTTCCTGACGTTCATCCTTTCCTACATCTTTTTCCACTTGAGCGAGTGGTTTCTGGGCAAGGGCTTCCGGAAGAGGCGCCCCCGGTGGGCCCGGGTCACGGTGGTCACCTTCCTCTACCTGGTCTTCCTGGCCGGCGTTGCGGCGGGGGTGGTGTTCCTCGGCCCCCGGGTCTACTCCCAGGCAAGAGACCTGGTGAGCCGGGTGGAGAAATACGAGGAGGGAAAGAAGATCGCCGACCAGATCACCCACACCCTCCGCGAGACCATCGGCGACAAGACGGGCGAGGTCACCGCTCCCTTCGTGGAGGACCTGCTTCTCCTGGGCCCGGAGGAAGAGGAGAAGGCCCGGGAGAGGCTGGATGCCTTCCTGGTAAATCACGGCCTGCTCCCCTCGAGCCCCAGGAAGAACATGGTCGTGGAGGAGATGCTCCGGCGGCTCCGGGAGTACCACCGCAAGAGCGGGCTTCGCAACGCCATCGCCTCCTTCCTGGCCGAAAACCTGGGCGTGAAGCGCACCTCCCGGATGGAGAAGATGGTGGAAGAGGGGGAGCGTTACCTGGTGGGGCATATCCCCTCCCTGGTGGAGGTTCTCCAGGGATTCGTGAAGAGCATCTTCAACGGCCTGGTCTCCCTGCTTCTCTCCATCATCTTCTCCTTCCTCATCCTCCTGGATCTCCCCAGGATCGGGCGGGCCGTGGAGAGCCTCTCCCGGGGGCGGGCGGCCCGCTTCTACGAGGAGATCAAGCCCACCATGGTGAGTTTCGCCTCGGTGATCGGAAAGGCTTTCCAGGCCCAGGCCGTGATCGCCCTCCTGAACACGGCCTTCACCTTTGCCGGGATCCGGATCCTGGGAATCCCCCACGCGGCGGTCCTCTCGGTCATCGTCTTCCTGTGTTCCTTCATCCCCGTCGTGGGCGTCTTCATCTCCTCCACGCCCATGGTGATCCTGGCGCTCCAGATGGAGGGTGGCGGCATCGGGATGGCCTTCAATGTGGTCATCCTGGTCACCATCGTCCATATCCTGGAGGCTTATGTCTTCAATCCCAGGATCATGGGGGAATTCCTGCACATGCATCCCCTCTTCGTGCTCCTCGTCCTGGTGGTGGCGGAACACTTCTTCCACATCTGGGGGCTGCTCTTGGGGGTCCCCGTGGCCTACTACGTCTTCAACCAGGTCCTCCTGGGGGGTGGGGAACCCTCCGGAAAGTCTACTTGACCCGTTCCACGTATTTCCCCGTCCGCGTGTCCACCCGGACCCGCTGGCCCGAGGAAAGGTAGGGCGGGACCTGGATGACCAGGCCCGTCTCGAGCCTGGCCGGCTTGGTCTGGGCCGCAGCCGTGGCGCCCTTCAAGGCCGGGTCCGTCTCGACGATCTCCAGCTCCACCACGTGGGGAAGCTCCAGACCGATGGCGCGGCCCTGGTAGAACCGGACCTTCAGGCCTTCCAGGCCGTCCACCAGGTAGAACCCGTCGTCCCCCACCATTTCCTCGGGCAGAAGGATCTCCTCGTAGGTCTCCAGGTCCATGAAATGCCAGCCCGAAGAGTCCTTGAACGTGAGCTGCGCCTCCCGGGCCTCGAAATCCGCCTCCTTGACCCGGTCCGTTCCACGAAGGGAACGGTCCAGCACCTGGCCGGTCTGGAGACTTTTGAGACGGATCTTGACGATCAAGGAGGCGCCCCGGGCGCTGGGGGTCTGTTGCTGGACGTCCACCACCACCCAGGGATGGTCTTCCACGTCGAGGAGCATGCCTTTCTTGATTTCCGTGGCCTGGATCACCATGGTCCCTTCCTGATGCACTGGAAAACGTTCGGGCCCGGTCCCATGAAGGGGAGGACCTGGCGGCCAGGCCCTATCATGCGCAAGATTGGGTCCAGGCTGAAGCCCGGAACCGGCCGATACACGAAACCATGCGGATCCAGTTCATCCACCCCCCGGTCTACATCAACGTCCACGCCATGACGGCGCTGAGGCCCAGCCTTCCCCTGGGCCTGGCCTCGGTGGCCGCCGTGGTCCGGGAGGCGGGGCACCAGGTGGGTGTCCTGGACGCCGTGGGGGAGGCCCCGGACCAGGTGACCCCCGACGGGCGGCTCCATTACCTGGGACTCACCCCCGAAGAGATCGCCCGCCGGGTGGATCCCGAAGCCCAGGTCCTGGGGCTAACCAATACCTGGTCCTTCTCCTGGCCCCTGGTGCGCCGCATCGCCGCCCTCCTCAAGGAGAAACACCCGGACAAGGTTCTCGTGGCCGGGGGGGAGCACTTTACGGGCATGCCCGAGCTCTCCCTCCGGACCTCTCCGATCGACTTCATCGTCCTGGGAGAGGGGGAAGAGACGATCCTGGAACTCCTGGAAGCCCTGGAAGAGGGAAAGAAGGACTTCTCCTCCATCCGCGGCCTGGCTTACAAGGAGAACGGCCGGGTGCGCCGCACACCGCCCCGGCCCAGGATCAAGGACGTAAACCGCCTGCCCTGGCCGGCCTGGGACCTCTTCGACCCCAAGGCATACCACGAAAACGGGCTGGTGATCGGACTGGACGCGGGCATGACCATGCCGATCCTGGCCACAAGGGGATGCCCCTACGCCTGCACCTACTGCTCCTCCTCCACCATGTGGACCCGCCGCTGGTATCCGCGGGACCCGGTGGACGTGGTGGACGAGATCGAGCACTACCACAAGAAATACGGAGCGACGAACTTTCCCTTCCAGGACCTTACGGCAATCCTGAAGAAGGACTGGGTGGTGACCTTCTGCAAGGAACTGCTCAGGCGGAACCTCCGGATCACCTGGCAGTTTCCCAGCGGAACGAGGTGCGAGGTCATCGACGAGGAAGTGGCCGAGCTCCTTGCCCGGACGGGGGGGCGCTCCCTGGCCTTCGCCCCGGAGAGCGGGTCGGCCCGCACGCGAAAGCTCATCGGGAAACAGATGACCGAGGAGGCCCTCATGAAGGCCGTCCGGGCCTCCGTGAGGAAGGGCCTGAACATCACCTGTTTCTTCGTAATCGGCTTTCCCCACGACACCTGGGCCGACTTGAAGGAGACCTTCCGCCTGGTCCGGAAGCTGGCGGTGGCCGGGATCGACGACGTGGCGGTAGGATTCTTCTTTCCCATCCCCGGGACCAGGCTCTACGACGAGCTGGTCCAAAAAGGCCGCATCCGCCCCACGGACGAATTCCTCTACACGCCGATCTTCGCCAACGACGAGAAGATCCGGCCAGAGAACAATTACTGCGAAAATCTTTCCGCCCGCAGGCTCACCCTGGCGAAATACCTGATTCTTCTCAACTTCTATCCCCTTTCCTTTCTCACCCACCCCTGGAGGGTGTTTACGATCCTCTGGAACGTGTTCCGCGGAAAAGAGACGAGGAAGCTCGAGACCTACCTGAACGACCTGAAGAGGAAGGTCCGCCTCTGGTTCCGCGCCCGCCGCAAGGTCCCGGCCCCCGGAAAATGAAGGAGATGCAGGGGCCGCCGATTGGGCCCAACCCTCAGGACCGGCCGAGACAGGCGATTCCGGCCACTCCGTCTTTTTCCGCCGGCGCGAGGACGCGGGCCACCCAGGAACGGGGATCGTGGTAGAGGAAGGCCAGGCTCCCCTTGGCCGCCATGGCCGCGCCCACCCGCTTCCGGTGCAGGAGAGCCCTGTCGGGATCTTCGTCGGAGTGGGCGTCCCTCTGGAGGCGGAAGGAGCGGGCCACGGGAAGGAGATCGCTGGTGAACCACCCTTCATCGCGGCTCCCGGCCAGGCGGACGGTCATGAGCCCCCCCGTGTGCCCGGGGGTGTGGAGGGCGTGAAACCCCGGAAAGATCTCCCTCTCTTCCGAAAGAAGCCGGATCCTTCCGGGAGGATAAGCCCGGGCGACCCGCCGGGCCAGGCCCCCCGCGCGATCCACGGCCAGGGCTTCCCTCCACTCCTCGCGGTGGACCAGGATCTCCGCCCTGGGGAAACGGGGACGCCCGCCCTTCAAGACCCCCCCGGCATGATCGAAATGAAAATGAGAGAGAAACAGAAAATCCACGTCCTCGGGGGTGATGCCGAAGGCCCGGATTTGTTCTTCCACGGGCGGGAGGGGGGATTGGACGGAAAACTTCCTCCACCGGAGGGGATCCGGGTCCCCCACGGCCGCGTCGAGAAGACCCGTGCCCCAGGGGCCCCTCACCAGGAG
>CAYQBW010000277.1:0-4726 GCA_964415725.1 uncultured Planctomycetia bacterium | reverse complement strand
GTTCCGTTATTTCCCCCTTCCCGCCGGCGCCGCCGCGGCCCTCCTGCTGTTGGTTCCCCTCCTTCCCTTCGGGTGGTTCAGGAACGCCCGGGAAATCCCCCTCCCGGGAGACCGGAAGGCCCAGGAGGCCGTGGCGGCCTGGCTCAGGAAGAGAGGGCCCCACACCTGGTGCCCCGACAACGTCTGGATCACCTTCAAGGCCGGGGGGAAGATCCTTCCTCTCCTCCACCTGCTGGGGGAGCTGATGGAGGGGGACCGGCTGCCCCTGCCCCTGGAAAAGGCCCTCCGGGAGAGGGACTTCGATGGGATCCTCTTCTCCGGAAACGAGCTGGATCCCTCCTTCCGGGGGGTGACCTCCTGGGACCTCCTGGAGAGGGACGGCCGGTTCCATAGAGTGGTGGAGCTGATCCGGAAGGGTTACGCCCTGGAGAAGGGGGAAAGGGTCCCCTGGCCTTCGTCCCTGGCCGGGTATCCCCGGGTGGGGGTGATCTTCAGGCCCGCCCTTTGGGTGCCCAGGAAGGAGGGGAGGCGATGAAGAGGGCCTTTCCCTTGTGGGCCTTCGCCGCCCTCGGGGCCGCCGCCCTGGCGGCGTGGCTTCCCGTCCCGGGCCTGGGACTCACCAGCGATTCCTTCCTTCTTCCCTTTCTTCTGGACGGGAAGGGAAGCGTGGACTGGGGCCGGGTGGCCGCCGACCTGACCGGCCCCTGGATGAACATGCGGGGCGGCGTGGCGTGGCGGCCCTTCGTGACCCTCCATTACGCCTGGGACCTCTCCCTTTTCGGCGTATGCGCCCCGGGGCTCCACCTTTCCAACCTGGTCTTCCACCTGGCCGCCGGCTTGGGTGTCTTTGCGATTCTCCGGAAGATCCTCCCCCGGGAGGGGATCTGGGCCGCCTGGGTGGGGGCCTTCCTCTACCTGGTCCACCCGGCCCGGGCCGAGGCGGTGGCCTGGATCGCGGGACGGGTGGACACCACCCCGGCCTTGCCGGCGGTCCTCTCCCTCCTGGTCTTTCTCCGGGCGGGGGAAAGGGAGGGGAAGGCGAGGGCCGGATGGACCCTTCTTTCCCTCCTTCTCGCCCTCCTCGCCTACGCAGGAAAGGAAATGGCCCTGGCCCTCCCGGCCTCCTTCTTCTTCGTGGAATTCCTCCGCCCCAAGGGCCCCGGGAAGGGAAGACCCTTCTTCTACGGGGGGATTCTCCCGCACCTGCTCCTTTTCGCTGGGGTCCTGGCCTGGAGGGTCCACGTGCTGGGAAGCCTGGCCGCCGGAAACGGGGCGGGAACCCTGGCAGCCTCCTATCTCTCCACCCTGCCCGGGAAGTTCCGGGCCGCCTTTCTTCCGCCTCCGCCTGGCCGGATCCCCGCCTGGGCGGGCCTCCTTTGCTGGGGCCTCCTGCCCCTGGGGGCGGGCCTGCTCCGGGGACGGCGCTTCCGGCTGGTCTTCCTTCTCCTTCTCTGGTGGGGCCTCCTTCTCGTTCCCGCGGCGGGGTTGGAGGTCTTTCCCGACTGGTCGGGCTCCCGGGTTCTCCTCTTTCCGGCCCTCCCGGCGGCCGCCCTGGCGGCCCTCCTCCTCGGGCCCCCCGCCAAAGGCAGGGATCTCTGGCCCCTGGGGAGCCTGCGCTGGATCGCCGGGGGAGGGCTCCTGGCCCTGGCCCTGGCGGGTCTCCTCTTCCGGCTCCAGGACTGGAAGGTCGCCTCGGATCTCGCGGACCGGACCATCCAGGCCGTAGAGGCCCGGGCCCCCGTGCCGGGAAAGGGGCCCCTGGGCCTGGCGCACCTTCCTTCCCGGCCGGGACACGTCCCTCCCTTCCGGTGGGATTGCGCCTTCCTGGCCTTCCGGCCTCCCTTCGTGAAAAGCCCCAGAGATGTATTGGTCCTGGAAAACGCCACCCAGCCGCCCCTGTTGGACGCCGGGCCTCTCCACGTGGCGGGGCGGTTCTGCCGGGCCCTCCTGGCCTGGGAGCCGGCCCGGGGGCGTTTCGTGGACCTGAAGGTTCCCCGCCGGGGGAGGGTTCCCCTTTCCCTGGAAGGGATCCGGGGAAGGGGAAAAGGGGTCGTTTCCGGACCGGGAGGTCTCGCCTTGGACGCGCCGGGCTGGACCTGGCTCACCCTTCCCGGCCAGGCCCTTCCCTTCCAGGGCGTGGAAGGAATGGAGATCCTGGCCCGGGGGGCCTCGCCGGGGTTGAAGATGGTCCTGGCCTGGGCCCCCCCGGGGAAAGGGAAGGAAGCCTTTCGGGGGGACCCTTCCCGGCTGGGCCCGCTCTTCTCCTGTCCTCTCTATCCCCTGGGGCCGGGGCGAAGGCGTTGGATCGGGGCCAGCGGGAACCGGATGGGGTTCTTCGCTCTCTCCCGGTGGGGGAGACCGATTCCTGTGGCCCTGGCCGTGAAGGGGAAGGTCCGCCTGGTCTCCCTGGCCTGGCTGGACCGCCTTCCCAGGCTGGAGTGGAATCCCCCCGCGGGGTGGGTCCTGGACCCGGAACACCCCCTCTTCCCCGTGCCGCCGGGCCTGGAGGGTCCGGGCCGGCTGGTCCTTCTAACCCCTTCGGAGGTCCTGGTCCGCCTGGTGAAGCGCCCCGGGAAGGGGCCCTTCCTCCTGGACCGGGAGGGCCGGGCCCTCCTGGAGTTCCTGCGCGGGCTCCTCCCGGAAGGGAGGGTCTATTTCTACTGGGAGCGCCTGGCCCGGGCCTCCGATCCCGGAAGCGTTCTGGAGCGCTCCCTTCCCGCCTCGGCCCGCCTGGGAACCTCTTCGACGGGAGCGGGGAAAAGGAGTTACCCTTCCACTACGGGAGGGGCATCCTCCGAAAAGGAAAGAAAGATCCCTTCCCAGGGAGGAAAGGGAAGGGGAATCCCTCATAAGGAGAAATCCCGGAAGTGAGTGACCAGGACGCGAGGGCGGGACGGCCGAAGCAGGTGGTCTTTCGGGGTCTGTCCCTGCCCGAGGGGGGGGAACGCCTTGGCTGGTGGCTCCTGGGGCTCGCCGTCCTGGCCCTCCTGGTCCGCCTCTACCGGATAGAGCAATGGAGTTTCGCGGAGGACGAGATCTTCACCTTGAGAGAGGTGAGCCGCTCCTGGGGGGACCTGCTTTCCTTTCGCCAGAACCACTACCCCTTCTTCCCCCTCCTGGAGAAGGCTTTCCTGCCTTTCCTCCCCGGGACGGGGGAGGGGTCTTACCGCCTCCTGGCGGCCCTGTTCGGGGTCCTCACCGTGCCGCTTCTGGCCTCGGCGGGGAAGGCCCTCCTGGGCAAAGGGCCTGGGCTTCTTGCCGCCTTCCTTCTCTTGATCTCCCCCTGGCACGTCTTCTGGTCCCAGAGTTGCCGTTACTACACCCTGGTGGCCCTCCTGGTGCTGGTCACGGCCTGGACCTTCTGGTGGGGGATCCAGAAGAAACGGGGGGACCTGGGAGTCTTCTTGACCTTCCTTCCCGCCGTGCTGGCCGTCTTCGCCCACCCCTCGGCGGCTTTCCTTCTCGTGGGGCTGGCGGCCTACATGGTTCGCGAACTCCTGGTCAAGCGGGGAGCCCGGGGCAGGAGAGCCCGCCGGCGGGCCGTTCTCTTTCTCCTGGTCCTCGGGGTGGTGGCCCTCTTCCTCGTCAAGGGCCTCAAGACTTCCCTGGAACTCTACGGGTCGGCCAAGGCGCCCAACCCCTTTCTCCACCTCCCCCATACGGTGGCGTTTTTCGTGGGGGTTCCCCTGCTGGTGGGCGGGCTCCTTTCCTGGTGGCCGCTGCGGAGGAGGGCGCCCGACGCCGCCGATCTCCTCCTCCTTCTCATCCTGGTTCCTTTGGCCGGGGTTACGGTCCTGGGTTTCTGGGTGCGGGTGACGGCCCAGTATCTCTTCTATACCCTTCCTTTCTTTTGCCTCCTCGCGGGATGGGGGGGATGGGTCTTCCTGGAGAAGGCGGGGGGGAAGGAGGGCCTCCGGGCCCTGCCCAGGTTCCTGGCCGCCGGGCTCCTGGCGGTTCCCTTGCTTTGCCAGCTCTACCTCTACTGGTTCCAGGAATACGGATGGCGTCCCCGGTGGAGGGAAGCGGCGGCATACGTTCGGGAGCACATGTCCGAGGGGGAGAAGGTGGCCGCGGCGAATTCCACGCCCCTGGAGTGGTACTTGAACCCCTTCCCCTCTTTCACGGGGGACCAGCCCCGGTTCGTGGTGGACCTGGAATCCTGGGACATCGCGGAAAAGATGGACGAACTCCTGGCGGCCGAAAAGAAGACCTGGGTGGTGATGAACCTTCCCTTTTTCAAGGAGAAGGACCCGGGTGGGGCCCAGGTGGAGCGGGTCTTCCGGCATTTCCGCCTGGCCGCCGTCTTCCCCGCCTTCGCGGGGCCGCGGGACATGGGGCTCTATGTTTTCGAGCGCTTGCCGTCGCCCTGCGGAAGAGGGGCCGGAGGTTCCTCCTCCCATTCCTCTTCCTCTTCCCGGTAGCGCCAGCCCTTGCGGGGGACCGGATCGAAACCGCATCCCCCGAAGGGGTGGCACCTGAGGATCCTCAGGATCCCCAGGATGGGGCCCACCAGGGGACCGCGGATCTTTACGGCCTGGATGAAATACTGGGAACAGGTGGGGACGTAGCGGCAGGTCCTGGGCTTCCAGAGGCTGACCAGGAGCCGGTAGGCCCTCACCGGAAGGCAGCGGACCTCCCCCAGGATCCTGGCAAGGAGCTTCATCTTCCCCGTCCCCTCCCGCGGCCTCTCCCGCGGGATCTCTTGTGGGGAGGCGGGCCCTTCTCC
>CAYQBW010000276.1:0-4743 GCA_964415725.1 uncultured Planctomycetia bacterium | reverse complement strand
GCCCCAAGGGGTAGAATCCTCCCGGTCCCTTCCCTGAAAGAGGTTCGTCATGGGCAAAAGGTCGCTTTCTCTCCTGGTCTTCCTTCTTTCCTCCTTCCTCCCCGGTCCCGGCCGCTTTCTGTTCGCCCAGGCCTCCGCCCCCCCGGCGGCGGCAAAGAAGGCGGCCTCCAGCCCTCTTTTGGGGGTGGACCCATCCTCTCCCCTTGGGAAGGCCTTGGCCGTCTTCGATTGGAAGCGCTACGAGAAGGAACTCTTCTGGTGGGCCTGCGACGAGCGCGACGGCAGGGAGACCGGGACCAAGGGGGCCAGGGAGGCCCGGGAGTGGGCCCTGGCCCGGTTTCGTAAATTCGGCCTTCTGCCCATGGGGGAAGTAGTGCGGGGGAAGCGGACCTACATCCAGACCTTTCCCATCCAGAACCAGATGCGGGACCGGGTCGACCCGGCCAAGGCCGTCTTCAGGCTGGGGAAGAAGGCCCTGGTCTTTCTCAAGGACTGGGCCTTTCTGGGAGGGAGGCGGAAGGCGGATGTGAAGAACGGCTCCCTGGTCTTCGCCGGGTATGGATTGAAGGACGAAGACATGGTCCGGGCCGGGGTGAAGGGGAAGGTCCTGGTCCTCAGGGAAGGAACACCGGACAAGCCCCTGGACATGGTTCACGATCCCCGGCCGGGGTGGCTCAAGACGTTCCTGGCAAAGGCCGCCCGGGCGGCCCGGTTCGGGGCCTTGGCCTTGATCCTGGTGCCCTCCCCGGGGAAGAAGCGGCCTCTTTTCACGGAGCACCAGGACCTGGTCCGCTGGACCAGCCGGGGATGCCCGGTGGTCCAGCTCTCCAACGAAAAGGCCCGGGAACTCCTGGAGCGCCTGGTTCCGGGAAAGGATGGTAAGACCGGGGTTTTCAAGGGGATACGGGTGACCATGCGTTTCGCCGCCGACATGACCCGCCTGGGGCGGAACCTGATCGGGCTCTGGAAAGGCTCGGACCCGGCCCTCTCTGGGCAATACGTGGTGATCGGCGCCCACCGGGACCACATCGGGATCGGCGCCTACGGGAGCCGGGCCAGGCGGCAGAGGGGGGAGATCCACAACGGGGCCGACGACAACGCCACGGGGGCGGTGGGGGTGATCGAGATCGCCCGGGCCCTGGCCCGGGCGGGATACCACCCCAGGCGTTCCATCCTCTTCATGCTCTTCGACGCGGAAGAGATGGGGCTTCTGGGATCGCGCTGGTGGGTGAAACACCCGACGGTCCCCATCAAGAGAGTCGTGGCCATGATCAACATGGACATGATCGGCCGGGTCCGGGAGCGGAAGTGCATGGTCATGGGCTCCAACACGTCCGCGGCCTGGGAGCCGGCCCTGCGCAAGGCCACGGCCCATTCCCCCCTGGAATGGGAGATCCGGCCCTCCGGGTTCGGCGGCTCGGACCACCTGCCTTTCATGATGGCCGGGATCCCGGCGATCTTCTTCCACTCCGGGCTCCATCCCGACTACCACACCCCCCAGGACGACCCGGAGAAGTGCAATCCCAAGGGGGCCGTGGAGGCCCTGAAGGTCCTTCTCTATACGGCGGACCAGATTGCAAACGCCTCGAGGCCGCCCAAGTTCCAGGCGCCTCCTTCCAGGTCGAGGGGGTTCAGGCGCAGGTATGTTCTTGGAGTCGTCCTTCGCCAGACCAACGACGGGCCCGAGGTCAGGGATGTGGCCAAGGGAAGCCTGGCGGAGAGGCTCGGAATCCGGAAAGGCGACATCCTCCTCTCCATCGGGGGAAGGAAGGTGCGCCGGATCTCCGACGTCTACCGCAGGCTGAGACGGGCCTGGCGGACGGGCAAGGTGGAAGTCTCCTGGTCCCGGGAGGGAAAGATCATGACCAAGGCCGGGAAGGTGAAGAAGTAGGCCCGCGGGAGGGGGCGGAGATGGAGGAAAGAGGAGAATGAAAAGAGGATTGCCCCTCCTTCTCCTTTTCCTTCTCCCACTTCCCCTTCTCCGGGCCCGGGAAGCCCATCCCTTCCCGGATGTCTACTTCCATTACCACCTGGATCTCTCCCGGGATCTCCTGGTCCTGAGCCACGAGACCCGCTGGACCGACCTGGTGGCCGTCCAGGTCTGCCGGGGAATGGACACCGACGGAGACGGCGCCACCTCGGCGGCCGAGGCGGCGGCCTTCATCCGGGCCTGGACGGAGTCGGTGCGGCGGAACTTCCGGGTAGTCCTCCAGGGAAAGGCCGTCCCCCTTCCCGAGCCGGCCGACCTGGACGAAACCCTCACCTACTTCGCCGAGAAGGGAAAAGAGGCCCTGGAAGTGGCGGAGTGGGAGATCGACCTGGACTTCGAGATTCCCCTGCCGGCCGGGGCCGGGCCTTTCGGGGTGATCCTGGAGGAGGGGGCCTACAGGGAAAAGGACGGGCGGGACACCTACTGGCTCACCAGCTCCCTGGGCGTGGAAGGAGAAAAGGGCCTCCGGATCCTTTCCGCCACCAGGCCCGAAGACCCCATGTACATGACCCGGCGCTACGAGGTGAAGTGGGACTGGAAAGGAAAGGGGGAGGCCCTCTTCACCACCAGGCAGGTGAAGGACGTGAACGCCCGGGCCAGGCGGAAGATGAGTGGCCTATTGAAGAAGCTCGGGCGGAATCCCTGGTACCTGCCCATCGCCTTTCTCCTGGCCATTTTCTACGGAATGATCCACGCCCTGGCTCCGGGCCACGGCAAGGCCATGGTGGCCGGATACCTGGTGGGAAGCAAAGGCACCGTGGGGGACGCGGTCTTTCTCGGGCTTGTGGTCACGTTCACCCACACCTTCATGGTCTTCGTCCTCTCCTTTCTCTGGCTCCTCTTCCAGGACCGGATGAACACCAAGGCCGCCGAAACCTGGCTCGGCGTGGGTTCGGGGATCTCCATGGCCCTCCTTGGGATCTATCTCTTCTGGAGCCGCTTTCCCCGCAAGGGGAAGAGCCTGGCGCCCCGGGCCGAAAAGCGCCCTGAGGAACTTTTCTTCCAGGGGGCCTCCGAGTCCCGCCATGAGCACGACCCTTCCCATTCCCACACTCATTCCCACTCGCACGGGCACCCCCACGCACACCACCACCATTCCCGCGAAGGGACCGGGCACAGCCACAGGATGGGCACCCTCCGGCACTGGCTGGCCCACCTGCGGGGAGCGGAGCATTCCCACTTGCCTGCCGACCCGGAAAGAGTGACGTTGGCCCAGCTTTTGGGTTTCGGGGTCTCGGGTGGGATCGTCCCCTGCCCGGCGGCCCTCCTGGTCTTTTTGCTGGCCCTTCAGACCGGGCGCTGGGGCTGGGGGTTCCTGGTGGTCCTGGCCTTCAGCGTGGGTCTGGCCGGAGTCCTCGTGGGGCTTGGGGTTCTCATGGTCACCTCCAGGAAGCTTCTGGACCGGATCACGGGCGCCGGGGAGAGGCTGGCGCCCCTTCTGGCCTGGCTCCCGCCCGGGTCGGCCTTGTTCGTCACGGCCGTTGGGCTCTACTTCGCCTGGCAGTCCTGGACCCTGGGGTCGCCCCTGGGGAGGTAGGCGGGATGAGGTCGTTGGGTCGGGGAGAAAAGAAAGGGGGCTCCCCCGAAAGGGAGCCCCCTTTCTTTCGCGACAGGCAGGGGGATCAGAAGCGCATCTGGAACTGGAAGGACACGCCCGTGTCCTGGACCTTGGGCAGGTCCGTGCCGGAATGGATGTTCGGGTCCAGGATCCTGTAGTTGCCTTCCACCGAGGCCTTCACGTTCTGGCCCGCGAAGTAGTGCGTGAAGGCCAGGGAGACTTCCGTCACGTCGCCCCTGGTCCAGGTGTTGGCGGAATCCTTGAAGTAATCCTTGATCCCGTAAGCGCTGGTCAGGTGGGCGTTCTTGTCGTCCAGTTTCATGAAGCCGTACCGGGCGGCCACTTCGTTCTGGCCGTCGAAGTTGTAGGCTCCCAGGGCGTACCAGCCCCAGGACTGGGCGTCCGGGTTGCCGCCGGAGCCGATTTCGTTCCGGAGGAAGTAGGAGGTCTGGCCGTAGAAGCCCATGCCCTTCACGGCGAAGTCCACTTCACCGCTGACGATCCGGTCCGAGCTTGCGGCGGAAGATTCGGGGTCGTAGAGGCCGGCGGCGCCGAGGGAGGCATTGAAGGGCTCGTCGGGGCTCACGTTCCCTTCGGCGTAGGAGAAAGGCTCCATGAAGTCATACCAGACGCGGGCCACGCCCATGGTTCCGTTGGTGTCGCGGGTGCGGTCCTCGCCCCTGCCGTTGTAGGCGCCGATCATGAAGTTGAACTGGCGGTTCATGAAGGTGCCCTGGATGACGCCGCCGGGAGTCCGGGCGTAGCCGAAGTTCCTTTCCACCACGCTGGGGTAGATGAAGATCCGGGCCCAGTCGGCGTCGAAGATGCCCCGGCCGAAACCGACCTTGTATTGCCCCATGCGGAAGTAGAGGGCGTCGCCCCCTTTCTCCCCCCAGAAGCGGTATTGGAGCCACATGTCCTTGAGGGTCCTGCTGGTGGCGGAGTTCGAGTCGGAGGGGTCGATCTCGAACTTGTAGTGGAACTGGTCGCCGTTGATGAAGCCCTGGGCGATGAGCCGGGCCTGAACGATGTCGAAGGTGGAGATGTCTTCGTCGGAGTTTCCGGCGTTGGAGTTTTCCCTCCGGTCATCGTCGAAGTTGGTGTAGAAGTAGGCCGTCCGGACCCAGCCGCAGAAACGGAGGCTGTATTTCCGGTCCCTGGTGGTGAAGGAGATTCCTTTTCCCGGGAGACATTC
>CAYQBW010000275.1:0-4746 GCA_964415725.1 uncultured Planctomycetia bacterium | reverse complement strand
CGGCAAGGATCTGGAGTCCGCGCATATCGTCTGCATGGGCGCCGGCGCGGCCGGGAGTTCCAAGGTGCAGCTCGCCCCCTACACGGACGCCGGCCCGGGCGGCCCCGGGGGGAAGGCCTTTCCTCTTCTTCCCCTTTCCGCCACCACGCCTTCGAGCCTCCAGCTCCTGGTGGGCGGCTCCGGCGGAGGGGGCGCCGGGATCCATCCTTCGGGATCCTACTCCAGTATGACGCCCCAATGGCACGTGGGCGCCGGCGGCGGCGGCGGGGGCGGTGCTCTCCTACTCCAGGCCGGCGGAGACCTGGTCCTGGGGCCTGGCGGGTCGATTCTCTCTCTCGGGGGCAACGGGGGCCAGTCCAAGTCGGGCACCGACGCCGCGCCGGGAGGGGGCGGATCGGGAGGGTCCATCCTGCTCCAGGTCCAGGGGAACGTGAAGCTCCAGGGCAAGGTGGACGTCTCCGGCGGAAAGGGTCAGACCACCAAGACCTCCTTCATGGGTTGGGTCACCAACAGCGGATCGGGGGCCCCCGGTTTCATTCGGCTGGAACACGATCCGGTGATTCCCTATACCTCTCTTACCGGATTCGTGCCCCCCGCGGGGAAGGACAACTCCGGGGTCCTGGCGGAGAAGGCGCCCGTGACGGGAGCGGAGTCCACCTGGTACCGGACGATGCAGGTGAAGGTGAAATGGCTCCACTTCGAGGTGACCGCCCAGGAGGGCGCCAAGAAGGTGGTCTACTCGGACGATCCGACCAAGGGGGTCGTTCCCAAGCTGGGATCCACGCCCGTGGCGGTCTTCCTCCAGGGGACGAGGATCGACCAGAACGGCAAGCCCGGCGCCCTCTCCAAGTGGGTCATGAAAGCGGCGGACCTGAATTCCTTCAGCCCCACCCCCTTGGCGGTGCGGTTCATCCTGATCCTGGACACATCCAAGCTCCCCTCCGGGCAGAACCTGGCCATCCGGGAGGTGAAGGTCGTCTACAACCTGTAGAAGAAAACGGGCCCTCCGCCCGGGGGCGGAGGGCCCGGTCGCCCAGGGATCAGGGTCTGCTCAATACCGGCCGATGTCGGACTTGCCGGTGGTGATCATGGGATCCCCCGGTTTCCAGCCCGCCGGGGCGGCCTTGCCCGGGTTGGCGCGCACCGCCTGGAAGGCCCGGATCTGGCGGATCAGCTCGTCGACATTACGGCCCACCGGATCGCTCAGGACTTCCACGGCCTGGATGACGCCGTCGGGATCGATGATGAACCGGCCCCGCCTCATGAGGCCCGTGGCGGGATTCCAGACGCCGTAGGCCCGGCCCACGGCCCCGCTTGGATCGGAGGCCATGGCGAAGGGAACCTCGGCGATGGTGGGGGATGTCTTCTTCCACATCCAGTGGGAGAAGTGGGTGTCCGTGCTGATGGAGATCACTTCCACGCCGAGTTTCTGGAGGGTGGGATAACGGGACGCGACCGCGCCCAGCTCGGTGGGTCAGACGAAGGTGAAGTCCGCCGGGTAGAAGCAGAGAACCCTCCACTTCCCCTTGTAGTCGGAGAGCTTCACCGTCTTGATCTGGTCTCCCACCACGGCGGGGAGCTGGAAGTCCAGGGCCCTCTCACCGGGGAGAAGGAGCCGGCCCGGGCCGAGGGCGGCCGCCGGGGGAGCGGGTCGCGCCGGGGCGGCGGCCGGGGCGGCGGTCTTCTTTCCGGCGGGTTTGCCGCAGGGGGCCAGGACCTGGGTTACGGCCCCGTTCCAGGCCAGGGCCCCCAGGACGGCCCCGAGGAAGAGGAAGGAAGCGGTTTTCCTGCGCATGGGATGATTTCCTCCGGATCGAGCTGTTCAACGGGTCTCCACCGCGGGGAACCTAACAAAGGTCCCCGCGGGATTCCAGGAAGGTTCCCTTCTACAGGATCCGCAGGGCCCCTCCTTCGGTGAGGACCATTCCCATGGCGTTCGCCCCAGGCGCGGTGACCAGGAACTGGCTGTAGAGAAGGGCGCCGTGGAGGGCGGACTGGTTGGGGATGGGGAAGGGGAAGGCCCCGGAACCGGAAGGACCGGCCTTGCCGGAGAAGAAGAGGATCGGCGCTACGCGGAGGAAGCAGCCCGGCGCCCCCAGGGAAGCCAGGGAGTAGGGCAGGAGGAAGCCGCCCGCCAGGCGGGAGCGGCTCAGGCCGAAGACCAGGATGTAGGGGGCGTTGGCCGGGGCCTTGGAGAGGGTCCAGGCGGAGTTCGTGGAGCCCACCGCCGGGGAGCCGGTGAAACCCTGGACCGGGGCGGCCGGCAGGGACCCGGCGCAGGCCTCCCCGAAGGTCCTGAACCCGGCGTGTTCATTGTGGAAGACGCAAACACCCTGGCCGTAAAAGGCGGCCGCCAGGTCCGGCCAGCCGTCGCCGTCCATGTCGCCCGCTTCCAGGCCTTCGATGTACTTGTATGCCCCGCCTGGAAAGAGGCCCGCCGGGTTCCACTTGGTGAACTTCCCCTTTCCGTTCCCCCGATAGACGAGGATTCCGTTCCGGAGCGTGCGGCCCTGGTAGGCCGTAAAGGCCACGTCCAGGTTTCCGTCGCCGTCGAAGTCCGCCACGGCCACGTCCAGGGTGTCCAGGTTCTGGGTGGGAAGGCCCGTGCCCGTCACCTCGACGAGGGCCTTCCTGGTCTTGTCCCACCGGTAGATCCGGACCCCTCCGCCGAGCATCCCCGTGCCCTGCTGGTAGGAGCCGAAGAAGATCTCCTTCTTTCCGTCGCCGTCCATGTCGCCGGCGGTGACGCCGTAGTATTGGGCCTTGGGAAGGCCCGCGTGGAGGGCCTTCCAGTTGCCTTTGCCGTCGCCGGCCCAGACGTCGGGAGCCATGTACTTGGTCCAGACCAGGTCCAGGTTGCCGTCTCCGTTCACGTCGAAGAGCATGCACTTGTGGCCGCCCCCGTTCATTCCCCCCGATGTATTGGGAAGGCCCTTGCTGGACTCCTTCCATCCGCCTTTTCCGTCGGAGAGGAAACACTGGGTGTAGTCCGTCAGGTGGCCCGTGAAGATCACGTCGTCGAAGCCGTCGTGGTTCACGTCGCCCACGGCGACTCCCTCCATGGCGCTTTTGAGGGAGATGCCCCGGACGGCCTTCTTGAACCCTCCCTTTCCGTCGCCCAGCCAGCAGGTGCCGTTGGCGCAGGCCACGTCCAGGTTTCCGTCGGCGTTGAAATCCCCGAAGGCCACGTCGGAGCGGCCGCTTCCGCCGTTGGGGTCCAGGGGGCCTCCGGTGAAGCTCCTTCCCAGGGAACGGTAGACGTGGGGGCCGTTGCCGAGCCGGGCCACGCAGGCCAGGTCGTCCTTGCCGTCGTGGTCCACGTCGCCCCATGCCACGCCGGACCAGTTGCTCCCGTCCAGCCAGGGGAGGCCTTCATAGAGGGCGCGGAAATCGGAGGAGGGAAGATTGGGGGTCACTGTGACCAGGGCCATGTAGGGCGCCTTGGTGATCTTGGAGAAACTTCGCACCCCCTTGGGGTCCTGGGCCTGCCATCCCGAGGATTCCTGCCCGGCCAGGGCCACCTTGATGGGCCATGCGCCGGTGGACTTGGGTGCCCTTACGAGAATCCGCAGTGTGAGGGGGTTGGGCATGTGCTGGGAACCGGAACCGGAGAAGGAGGCCAGGTAGAAGCCCGGTTCCGCCTGGTAGAGGCCCAGGACGGTTGGGTCGTCTCTTTTGACCTTGCCGCCGTCGGACCAGTAATTGAAGACCGTAAAGCCCTTGGGGAGCTGGAGGACCGCTCCGGCCTTGGAACCCCCGGTGCCCTTGCTCCAATGGGCGACCACGGAGACCTGGAAGAGTTCCCCCGGGAAGACGGCCTTGGGAACCTCCAGGGAGACCAGGTTCACCACGCAGGATGCGGGAAGGAGCAGGAGGAGAAGCAGGGACCATCGGAGAAAGGAAAGACGTTTCATCGCGGGACCTCCTTTGGGGAAAAAGGCGGAATGTTTCCAGGGGAACCCTTGAATCTAAGGCCTTCCGGGCTTGACGGAAAGGGGGCCCCAAGGCTAGAAACCCTGCCTTCTCCAGGCTAGAAATCCCTCCAGGAGGGCTCCATGCAGGTGAACATCAGGAATTCCGCGGGAAAACGGAAAAAGATGGTGGGCTTCCGGACCCGGTCCAAGACCAAGGGCGGCAAGAAGGTGATCCGCCGCAAGATGCGTAAAGCCGGGAAGTTCCGGGTGGGATAGGGCCGGTCCCCATGGGTTCGGGCCCCGGCCACCTGCCCGCCTCGCCGGAGCAAGTCCGGGCCAGGGGATGGAAGGGCGTGGACGTGGTCCTGGTGACGGGCGACGCATTCGTGGACCACCCCTCCTTCGGCGCCGCCGTGATCGCCCGGGCCCTGGAAGCGGAAGGCTTCCGGGTGGCCCTTCTCCCCAGGCCGGACCGGCGGGACCCGGCCTCCTTCCGCCGTTTCGGCAGGCCCCGCCTCTTTTTCGGAGTGACGGGGGGCAACCTGGATTCCCTGGTGGCCAACCGCAACGCCTGGAAGGCCCGCCGCCCCGGGGACGACTATGCGCCGGGCGGGAAACCTGGAGGAAGGCCCGACCGGGCGTGCCTCGTCTACGCCCAGGCCTGCCGGGCGGCTTTTCCGGGCGTTCCCGTGGTGCTGGGAGGGATTGAGGCGAGTCTCCGGCGGCTGGCCCACTACGACTGGTGGTCGGGGAAGGTCAGGCGGAGCCTCCTTTTGGACGCCCGGGCGGACCTGTTGGTTTACGGTATGGGGGAACGTGCGGTCCTGGAGGC
>CAYQBW010000274.1:0-4761 GCA_964415725.1 uncultured Planctomycetia bacterium | reverse complement strand
GTCAAGATCCCGGAGATCGTCGAGCGCCTCCAGGCCGAGGATCAAGCCGGTGTCGCGCGGCTGGCCAAGGAGACGAGCATCCTCGAGGGAGCCGCGGACGACGTGAAGAACGCCGCCCGGACCGCCCATCCCCCTCCCGCCCCGTCCCTCCTCCAGCGCCTGGAAGGAAGGTTCCGGGCCTTCCTGGCCTCCCCCGCGGGAAGCGGGCTCTTCCTCAAGGAGTTCCTGGCGAGCACCTGGCTCCGCCTCCAGCTCGCCCTGAAAAAGAGAAAGGCCGAATACGGGGCCCAGGCCCCGGCCCGGCTCGGGCGGGGCGCCCTCTTCCTGGCCCGGGTCCTGGAGGACCTGCAGGGCCTGGCGAAAAAATGGGGCGCCAGGATGATCGTCCTCGACATGGGCGGCTCCGAGCCCCTGGGGGAATTCTGCCGGATGAAGGGCATCGGGTATGTCCAGGCCCGGCTCAAAGCCGCCCCTTCCAAGCGGCCCCTCACTCTCGGCCTGGGCGATCCCCATCCCAACCCCCTGGGCCACCGGTGGATCGCCCGCCTGGCCGCCCAGGCCGTGCTGGAAGCCCTGGGCCGGAAACGGTAGGTTTTCCGCTAAGCCGTTCCCTTTTCCAGGAGGACCATGGGCGCCCTCTCCCTGATCTCCACGGTCACCTTCACCAACCTGGACTGGTTCTGGGTGATCACTTTCCTCGCACTGATGATCTTCTCGGGGGCGCTCTTCTACCGCCTGGGGAAGCGCTCCGAGTCGGACTTCTTCCTGGCCGGCCGGGGCCTTCCCTGGTGGCTTCCCGCCTCGTCGGTCTACGCCACCCACACCGCCACGGACACCCCCATGTGGGTCACGGGCGTGATCTACAAGCACGGCCTGGCGGGAATCTGGTACACCTTCTTCTCCGCCTGGTGCGCGGTCTCCGCCTTCGTCTCCACCCGGATCTTCCGCCGCTCCCTGGCCTATACCCAGGCCGAGTGGAACACCCTTCGTTTCGGCGGCCTTCCCGCCGAACTCCTGCGGGGCTGGATGGCGGGCTGGCAGGTCTTCATGAACATGTTCATCCTGGGCTGGGTGGGAATGGCCATGGGCAAGGTCTGCCACTACGCCTTCGGCTGGCCCCCCTGGATCGGGCTCACCGTCTTCTCCTCGGCCTGCGCCGTCTACGTCCTCTCCGCCGGATACTGGGGCGTGGTGATGGCCGATTTCCAGCAGGGCGTCATCGCCTTCTGCGTCATCCTCATCGTCTCCTTCTGGGGGATCTTCGCCGCCGGCGGCCCCGCGGAGATCGTGGCGAAACTCGGTGAGATGGGCCAGTCCTGGCGGCTCAACCCCTTCCACTTCACAGGTCTCTTCACCGGCGACTTCCCTTTCGCCTGGTTCTTCACCATGCTCTTTATCGCGATTCTCGGGGGCCTCGGCATGGGAACCAGCATCGACTGGTACCCGGAAGCCCAGCGCATCCAGTCGGCCCGGACCGTGCGCGACGCAAGCTACTGCATCTGGTGGGGCACCCTTCTCGGCATGATCAGGAACGCCCTCTGGGCGGCGGCCATCATCGGGTTCTTCGTCCTCTTCCCGCACATCGCCCACCAGAAGGACTACGAGCTGGGCTGGTACCGGATCGGCTTCGAATTCCTCCCGGCCGGAATGGTGGGCTTCTTCTTCGCCGCCATCCTGGCCATCCACCTCTCCACCGTCTCCACCCACCTGAACCTCGGCGCCCTCTACTTCACCCGGGACCTCTACCAGCACTACTTCCGCCCCAGGGCGCCGGAGAAGGAGATTCTCTGGGTGGGCCGGATCGCGACCCTGGTCCTCCTTTTGGGCTCTTTCTTCTACGGGATGATGATGGAGAGGATCACCCAGTGGTTGATCTTCGCCCTCTGGCTCATGGCGGCGGGCATCTGGCTCCCCAACGTCCTCCAGGTGCTCTGGTGGCGTTTCAACGGCTGGGGCTACCTCTCCTCCTGGATCGCCAACCTGGGGCTCAGCTGGTTCGTGGTCTGGATCCTCCCCCACCAGCTCGGCCTCCCCGAGGGGCACTGGTTCCGGCAGGACTACACCCAGTTCTGGGTCCTCATGGCGCTCGGGGCGCTCGTCTTCCTTCCCGTCACCTTTCTCACCAAGCCCGAGAAAATGGACCACCTGGTCAAGTACTACGTCATGTCCAGGCCGCTGGGCTGGTGGGGGCCCGTGCACCGGGAGGCTGTCAAGCGGGGCCTCCTTCCCTCGAAGGAGGATCGATCATGACCTGGATCCGGCGCACATGGACCCCGGCCGAGGCGGACGACTGGACCAAGGAGGACGTGATCGCCATGGTGGCCTCCACCCTGGCCTACATCACCCTCACCATCGGCTTCGCCCTCTCCTGCTTCCTTCTCTGGTACGGCTTCCTCACCCTGGCGGCGGGGATCGTCCTCACCGTCTTCATGCACTGGGTCATCGACCCCAAGCTCAAGGTCATCTCCTCGGAATACGAAGCCCAGCAAAAGAAATACCTGCTGGAGCTCGAGAAGAAACTGCGCTGGGAGAAGGATTGATGGACAAGTCCTACGCCATGGTGATCGGCATGACCATCGCCTACGCCGCCTCCTTCGCCGGCCTGGTCCTGGCCTGGATCTACTACAGAAAACAGCACCGCAAGGGGGAGAAGAAATGACCCCCCCGGCCCTCCTCTCCGAGATCCACCCCATCGGCGCCGCCGTCTTCGGCTGGATCGTCCCCGGCGCCGTCCTGGTGATCTCCTTCACCCTGACCTGGCTCCTCTACAGGCACTACGCGAAAAAGATCAAGTAACTCCAGGGAGAAAACTTTATGGCGCTCAGCGGATCCAGGCTGGCCAGGGAGGTAATCCGGAAAGCCCTCGCCCTCCACAAGAAGCTCTCCAAAATCGACAAGCAAAAACTCCATCCCTTCTTCGTGGCCTTTTCCCGGGAAGGACCGGTGTTCCTGGCCCTACCCGGAACTCCGGGCAAAAGGCTTCGGTTCACCTTTTTCTTCATCCCCCAGGAACTGGTCGACGGTGATTCCACATCTCCCCGGATTGAACCGGAAGATTTCGCGGGCCTGGACCGGTTCCAATTCGCCATGATGCCCGGCGAAGGAATGCCGTCGGACTGGGCACGGCTGCTGAAAAGGGGAGGATTCCATCTCACGCCTGGATCGGAGGCGCCCTTTCTCTTCATCCAGGACGCGGAGGACCAGACCTACACTCCGAACACCAGGAATCTCCGGGTCTTCTTCGACCTTCTCAACGGGACCCTCCTGGCGATGAAGAAAGGGCTCTTCCAGGTAGTCCGGCCCATTCTCTTCGAGGATCCGCCCGTGGTTTCCCTCCAGGGGGATTCCCCCGACTTCCGGGCGGAAATCGTCTACCCCTGGGATTTCGAGGACGAAGAGGCGGGGGAAGAACCCGGGGAAGAAGAAAGGGCGGTAAAAGAGGAAAGGGATGAGCCCCTCTCGGACCGTCGGTTCCCCGCCCCGGACGACCTGGAGGGCTGGAAGGAAGCCGACGCGGCCCTGGTGGACTGGATGTTCCGAATCGTGGATACCAAGGACCTGGTTAAACGCCGCGCGTTGAAACGATACTTCGGTCCCCTGGAAGAGGTGCCTCCCCTTCTCAAGGAAAACCCGGACACCGTCAGCGCCTTCGTGGACTGGCTCTTCCTGGACTACCGGGCCGTTTCGCGGAGCAGGACCCTGGTCGAAAAGATGCTGGAGGGAGGCGTGCCTCCGGCCTTCAGGAACCTACTGGAGGCGAGGGTCCGGGCCCTGCCCTCCATCTACGAAATCCAGCGGGTGAACGAGGACGGATCCCTGCTCCTCGGCGATATCTTTACTGGAGATCGAATTAATGCATGGGGTATCGAGCCCTCCAAGGGGGACGTCAAGGGGCTCTTCACCTTCGCGAGAGTCTACAGGGCCGGGAATTTCCACTTCCTTCAAGTCCTGGGTCCCTTCGTGGACCGGGTCCTCCTGGACGAAGCCCTGTCTTTCCTGGACCGGCTCGGCATGGAGTACGCTCCCGGGAGGAGAAGGCAAAAGGTCCACCTCTTCGGAAGACTCTGGACCTGGCATGAAACCGTAATAAGGAGATTGGAAACATCCCCTGTCCTCACCAACACCGACGGCGACCCGCTGGTTCGGCACTCCGCGTCTTTCAATGTCGCCGACCCGGAAGGCCTGGCGAGGGCCCTGAACCGCCGAAAGGACATGGACCCGGACATGGAACCCGGATCCTGGACTTGGTTCCGGCCCCTTCCTCCCGGTTTCTCCCTGGTGGGAGAAAGACTCGCCCTGGGAAGCCTTCGCCTCTTCGGGGACGAGCTCCCCCTGGAAGTCAATTCGGAAAAGCGTTACTTACGGGGAAGGTCCATCCTGGAGAAGATCCCGGGCGTCACCTTCCAGGGCCTGAAGAAAACCTCGATTACCCGGGAATCCCTGGAAAACCTCCCCATGGACGACAGCCTACCCGGCCCACCAGAAAAGCCCCTTCCGGAAGAGACCCTCCGCCTCCTGAAAGAGAAGACCCGGGAGTTCTACATGAAGTGGCTGGACGAGCCCATCCCCGCCCTGAAGGGAAAGACGCCCCGCCAGGCCTGCGCCACCGAGGAGGGAAGAGTCCGCGTGGCCGGCCTCATCCGCTCCATCCCGCCCTCCTTCCGGCTCCTCGCTCCGGCCAAGCGGCTCTCACCGCGCGCCCAACCCTTTACCGGCGGCCTCGGCCGCAGCCTGGACGCCATCTCCGCCCGCGTCCAACCC
>CAYQBW010000273.1:0-4766 GCA_964415725.1 uncultured Planctomycetia bacterium | reverse complement strand
CCTGGATCTCCAGGCCGTGGGGGTAGCCCTCCCCCGCCGTCGTTGGTGCGGCGAACTTGGCCACGCCGAAGTTGGCCTGGGCCCAGTTGGTGGCGACGGAGATTCGTTTCCGCTCGAACACGCTGGTCCTGGTGAAAACCGGGTCCGGCGGGACCTTCCAGCCGGGTTTGCTCGCCGGGGTCACCGCCTGGAGAGTGAAATCCGCCTGGATCTCCGCGAAAGCGGAATCGAAATCCGCGCCGGGGGTCCAGAGGTAGACGATTTTCCTGCCCACCTGGGAGGTCCGCAGAGCCTCCAGGACGTCCGCCTGGAGGGGCGGGTCCACCTCGTTGAAGCGCTTCCAGTCCGCGAAGGGGACGCTTTCCCAGGCCGCCAGGTCCAGGCCCCTGGGAGAACCGGCGGCGAACCCGCTTCCCGTCTTTCGCAGGAAATAGGCGGTGAAACGGTAGACGTCCAGCCGCAAGTCGTCCAGGGAGGACTTTTTCTCGGGATGGCCCGTGGCGTCGCAGTAGGCCTTCCACTGGGCGACCTCCTCGGACGTTGGGAAAGGTTTGACGGCCTTGGCGAAAAAGAGAATGTTTCCTGTCCGCCTGTTGGATGGTGTGTCCTTTCCGAAGACGCCGTAGGTGTCGATCTTGGGAAGGACGCTCGTGCTCAACGTGGAGACCGACCCCAGGTCCAGCCTGTTCCAGTAGGTGTTTCCCTCGGTATCCCTCTGGAAGAGATGGACCGAGGCCCGCAGGTTTCCCCGGATCTTGAGAAGTTCTTTCTGGCCCAGGATGGTGATCTTTCCCTGGGAGACGGCCATCCGGGAAGCGTCCTCGGTAAGGAGGGTGGTCCTGGCGATCACGCCTACGATGAGGACCAGGATGGTGGCTGCGATGAGAACCTCAACGAAGGTCATCCCCCGGTCAGGCCGGATCGCGCGTTTCATGCGGTAAACCATGGCTTCTCCTCCCTACCTGTCGATGTAGAACTTGACCGTGTGGGTGGCGTAGTGGAGAGCCTCGTCGGCCCGGAAGCATTCCACCCTGAGGAGGTAGGAGCCTTCCGGGAAGGACGCTGAGGGCACGGGCCAGGTGTAGGTTTCGTCCCCCGAGACCGTGTCGTTGAGGACGAGGGCGGGATTGGCCGGAAGGAGTCCCTCCTGGGCCGGGGAGTCGTCCTGGACGTAGAGCCAGGTCTTTCCCCCGTCGCGGGAATAGCTGAGCACGTAGACCAGGTCGTTTTCGTTTTCGCTGAAGGTCGGGGACGTGGAGGACGTGTAAGGCCTTCCGTCCCACCGTTTCCACTCGATCCCGAAATGCACGGGAATGGTGAGGGGATTGTTCAGCTCGGTAACCTCCGTGGGGCTCTTGATCTGCACCCTGGGAAGCTGGACCACCCGGGGCCCGCTGGAGGGGTTGCCGGACTCGAAGAAGCTGTGGACCAGGCTCACTACGGCATACTTGGCGATGAAGGCCGAGCCGGACTCCACGGTGCGGTCCAGCCCGTTTACCACGATGAAGGCCCCCCTCTGGGGGGTGGCCACGGACAGGGGGGCCGTGAGCCGGACCAGGGCGGAGCCTTCGTGTCCGTTCTGGTGGTTGTAATAGGTCTGCAGGATGCTCGCGGCGAAGTGGGGGAAGGCGTTTGTCTCTCCCCACTCGTCGGGAAGTCCTCCGGCATAATTCACGTCGATGTCGAAGGGCCGGCTGATCTTAGCCGTCGTGGGAAGGGGGAAGCTGTAGTTGTTGGCCAGTTCCAGTCCCGCCCCGACGAGGGATCCCGTCTGGCCCGAACAGAACTGGTGGTGGAAGGTATGGGAGGAGGAGGTTCCGCACAGGAAGACGGAGGTGCAGCCTTCCGCCTGGGTTCTCCTGTAGGTGAGATCCAGGGAGGTCCCCTCGGGAAGGTCGAAGGTGACGTCCTGCCTCCTGTCGCGGAAGAAGGTGTATTTGGAAGTCAGGCTCCAGGAGAGGGTGGGCAGGTTTCCGGAGTTTTTCCACTCAGCGCCTCCCGGGTTCCAGGAGGTGTCGTTGTTCCAGACCCAGTCGGGGTAGAGTTCCCCGATCCAGTAGAGGCCGAACCACCTGTCGGCGGCGGTGCCGGACCGGTTGCGCAGGAGCTTCCCGTAACGGTAGGACCAGTCCCCGCCGGAGGAGATGTTGTCCACGTGGATGTCCGAGGTCGTGCCCCAGGGTCGTCCGTCCACGGGGATGGAGCTGGGATAGCCGTTGGCGCTGTCGTAGCCGATCTCGTTGCCCAGCCCCATGTAGTAGTAGGAAAAACCCGTCAAGGTGGTCCAGACCGCCTCGGACTTGGCCAGGGCCGTCCTGAGAAGCTGGGTGAACCGGGGCACGTCCACCTCCAGCCTTCCCCTCCACCTGGACTTGATGTAGGGCCAGTGGTTGGAGGAGCTGGTGTTGAACTGCCCCGTGGAGGAGGCCATCCACCGGGACCTGGCGTTGAAGGCGGAGTTCCGGAAATCATCGAAGAAGGGGTTGTACCCGTCGGGAAAGGAGGACCCGCCGTGCATGAGGTCCGCGTAGGGGCAGTGCCGGGGGTCCCCGATGAACTGGTAGCGCTCGGTCCAGGGGACCACCTCGGGAGAAGAGGCCCACCACGCGTAGGTGACGGACTTGTTCTCCATCTCCGCCTCGTCCCAGTCGAAGGAGGCGGAAGAGGCGTCGCCCAGCCTGGTGACGACTTTGAAGACCAGGTCCTGGGGATGGCCGGAGGCGTCCTTGGGGTAATGGTCGTGGGGGAGGGTAATGATCCAGCGGGCCGTATTCTTGGGCTTGTCCGCCGTGGAACTCAGGTTCCGGAAGGCGCCGCCCGTGCCCATGGGGCAGGGAACGTATTCCAGGCCGTAGAGCCTGCAATCCACGGGAAGGCCTTTCTTGCCCGGCCCGGGCTGGGTGTGTTTGACCGGGGTGCCGTGGAGGCGGATCCGGGTGAAGCCCACGCCGTAGGGATTGGATGAGCTCGAGGCGGCGTAGTGGGAGATGGAGGCAAACATGGTGGATCCCACGCTGGGCTCGAGTTCTCCATGGACCGTGATGGTTCCCGGGTGGTCGTAGTCCACGGGAACGGGGTTTCCATGGGCGTCCAGCTTCTCCGCCAGGATGTCCAGGGTGACCCAGTTCACCGATTTCGTGGGCTGGGAGGGGTCCGAAAGGAAGGTGTGGACCCGGAGCTTGACGTCGTCGGAGGCGGCCGGGGTCGTGGCGTCCCTGGTGAACCTGAGTTTTTCCGGGTGGGTGACGGCGCGCACGTAAGGGTAGTGCTCCACGTCCTTGGCCGGGTCGGAGTAGTTCCTCAAGGGCGGCATGGGGAGGAGTTCCCCGTGGAGGTTCACAAGGATGGCGTTGTGGAAACGATCCGGGTCCGAGGCCATCTGGTTGAGGAGAATCCTCCAGGTCGGGGAAAGGGAATCTTCGTCTCCCGCCGCGGCCCTCTTGTTGAAGAGCTCCAATTCGTCGTAATACCGCATGGCGTTGTTGAAGTTATCCGCCAGGGTATAAGGGTAGTAGGTCCCCGTCCGGTGGGGGTTGTCGGGGGGGTTGGAAGAGGTGTTCTTCACGGTCCCGTCCACGGAGATCCGCGCCTGGAAGTTGTCCGGCACGTAGTAATAGGTCGAGGCCGAACCGGAGGGCATGGTGCCCGGGTAGTAGTAGGCGAAAGGGACGGAATGGAGGGAGTCCTGGGTCTTGTTTATGTAAGGGGTATACCTGGGATTCCTTCCGTAGGCGAGCTTGGTGATCCAGTGGGTGCGCAGCCTGAGACCCGGGTTGCGGGCCTCCAGGTCGCTTACGGTGGCCTCCATGAAGGGCTTGATGGCGTCCATGTAGACCCACCACCCGGGGACGTTTTCCATGGCCAGGAAGTAGACGTCGTAGACCTGGGAGGACGGGTAGGAGGAGGCGGCGGAGTTGATCACGGAAGAGATGGCCGCCACCTCGCGTTGGGTCCCGTCCGACTTCCTCCTGAAGATCCGGACCGTGACGTAGCGGACGTTCCTGTTGCTGAGCCCTTGGAAGGGCCGGACCGTGATCCGGCGGGACCAGACCCATTCCCCGTTTCTCTTGAAGTTGCCCGAGAGGGGATGGTCCGGGGGGACGAGGCTTCCGCCCTGGGTGGTGATGGTGAGGGTGGGATTGTAGGAAGTCCCGTCGTCCAGGGCGTCCAGGTCGATGGCGGCCTTCACTTCCCCCCGGTCCACGTAGGCCTGGAGTTCCGTGAGGATGGCGCAGGCCTTTTCGTAGGCGAAGACCTTTTCCCTGGTATTGCGGGTTTCCCCGTAGAACAGGCCTAGATGGGAGACCAGGACCACCGCCACCGTGGTGAAGATGGCCAGGGCGATCATGACCTCGGTAATGGTGAAACCGGCTCGATCTTTTTTCCTCATGGTTCTACTCCCTGGAATCCGGGTCGATGATGGACCGGGAAATCCTGTATTGGCCGATCTCCTCCATGAGGACGTTGAGGACGGTCTCGTCGTAATCGATCTCGGAAGTATCCGCGGCAGCGGATACATCGACCGAGCCCAGGGCCACGACCTGGCCGCGCAGAACGGACGTCGCCCTCATGGAGAAATTCCCGGTGGTGTAGAGGAAACCCGAGAAATAGCATGGGTTGACGCCCGGCTGGATGGTGACATTCCCCTTGACGTAGATGATGGCCGAGCCGTTGCTCAGCTTCAGGGGATGCGAGGTGGAGAAGGAGAGGTCGCAGTCGGCGAAGACCACCGTGTTCGGTGGGACGGGCGAGGGAAACTGGCTGTT
>CAYQBW010000272.1:0-4774 GCA_964415725.1 uncultured Planctomycetia bacterium | reverse complement strand
GGCCCGGGTAGAGGCCCCGGGCCAGGAGGGCCAGGACGGCCCGGGTCTCGATCCATCCCCTGGCGAACCGCTCGCACAAGTAGGCCTCGAAAGGGGCCCTTCTCAGGACCAGCCCCCCGGCCTTCCAGAGAGGGTCCCTCCCCCAATCGATCCTTCCCAGCTCCGGCGGAGGGGAGCCCTGGAAACCCAGCATGGCTCGGAGCGGATCCTCGGCCGGGGAACGGGAGCACCCTCCCGGGAGAAGCAAGAGGAGACCGAGGCAAAGAAGAAAAGGAAAAAAGCAAGACCGCTTCATGGAAGGAAGAATACCCGGCCCGGTCCTCCCGGCCCGGGTTTTTCATGCTATTCCCGGGAGGATTTCTCCAGGGATTGGAGGGCCGCCTCCAGGGCGGCCACCAGGTCCTGGTCGAAACGTTCCCCGAACCGCCCCCGCAGGTAGGCCAGGGCCTCCTTGGGGCCCAGGGGTTTCCCTTCGGGGCCGTAGGCGCAGAGCATGTCGTAGGCGTCGGCCACGCTCACGATCCGGGAAAGGAGCGTGGGCCTGAGCACCTTGCCGGCCCCCAGGTCGGCCACTTCCTCCTCCACCGAGTGGTGGTGCTCCCTGGCCACGATGGCCGTCCGGAGGGCCAGGTCCGTCAGCTCCCGTCCCTTGAGAAGCTCCAGGAAACCATCCACCGTATGGGCTTCCAGGAGTTCCGCCTCCAGCTCCAGGAGGGAAAAATTCCGGAAAGCGCTCGGCGGCGCCTCCTCCAGGCCGAAGACCAGGCCGAAGTCGTGGAGCAGGGCAGACGTGCCCAGGATGCCCAGGAGCCTGCGGGGAAGGCCCAGTTTCTGGCCCATCACGACTGCCACGATGGCCACGTTGAGGCTGTGGTCGAAGAGGTCGCCTCCCGCTTCCCGCATGCGGGTGAGCGCCTCCAGGCTGGGCGGGTCCTCCAGGATCAGGTCGACGATCCCGTGGAGGATCCTCTTTGCCAGCTTGGGATCCACCCCGTTGTAGTCCCGGATCCCCCCGATGATCCTCTTGGTGATAAAAAGGGATCGGAAATGCGTCTCCTTGAGGCGGCGGGGATGTCCATGGGGGAGAGGCGCCAAGGGATCTCGGCCCTGGGAACCCTTGGGAAGGGGCCTGACGTGCTCCACCCCCCGGGCGTCCAGGCTCTCTTCCAGGCCCTTGGCCCCCATCCAATCGCCGGAGAGAAGGAGGGACACCACCTTTTCCATCTCCTCCCGCTCCAGGCCGGCCAGGAAACGGATCCCCCCGATCCTGCGGGACCGGAAGAGTTCCACCAGAAAACGGGTCGCGTGAAAGACGGTGAAATCGACGGGAAGACGGCGCTTGTTCAAAAAGAGGTAGCCCGAGCGGCGGCTCAGGTCCACCACCTTCTCCCGGGAGAGGAGGGGGGTGGCGGCGGCGAGGAAACCATCCAGAAACTCCCCCAGGAGCTCGGGCGCTTCCCGCCCGGCCTTGAGAAGGACGAAGAGCGCGAAGGGGGAAGCCCATTCCCCCGACTCGCGCGCGGCCGTCCAGGTCCCAGGGGAGACAGCCCTCAACCCGGCCCCCCTCAGACTTTCTGGCCCACGTGCTTCTCGACCAGCTCGATCAGCTCATCCGGCTCGAAGGGTTTCCGGAAATACCCGGCGGCGCCCATCTCGGCGCTCTTCTGGTGCCCCCTGGCGTGTTCCCTGGCGGTGAAGATCACCACCGGAATCGCCTGGGTGTCCGGGTCCCTCTTGAGCCGCTTCAGTGTCTCCCACCCGTCGATCCCGGGCATCATGATGTCCAAGAGAATGAGGTCCGGCTTGACCTCCTTGGCTTTCTTGATGCCTTCCTCGCCGTCCGTGGCGGATTCCACCTGGAACCCCACGGACTCGAGGACCATCTGGGTGGAGACGATGATCAGCTTCTCGTCCTCGATGATGAGAACAGTCCGGTCCATCACCCGACACTCCTTTCGTGGGGCCGCCGGCCCCCGCTGCCGTCATTCCCGTCTTTGTCCCCCGCTTCACCCGGTCCTCCCAGGTATCGCTTGAGGGAAAACTGGAAGGTCGCACCCTCGCCCAGGGTCGATTCCAGGGTGAGGGAGGACCGGTGGCTCCGGAGAATTCGTTCCGCCACGGTGAGTCCCAGGCCCGCTCCGCCGTGCTGCCTGGTGAGAGGGTCTTCCACCTGGAAGAACTTCTCGAAGATCCGCCTGTGGTATCTGGGATCGATTCCGATCCCCGTGTCGGAAACCCGGAAGAGGACCTCTCCCGGGCCCGTGACCACCGAGACTTCCACCTTTCCGCCCTTGTGATTGAACTTGATCGCGTTCTCCAGGAGGATCTGGAGGACGCGCTTGATGTTCTGCTTGTCCGCCTTGACCTTGACGTCGCCGGCGCCCGGTTGCATGTGCACCGTGAGCTGAAGGCCCCTGTCCTTGGCCTCCTGGTCGAAGGGCCCCACCGCCGCCTGGACCACCTCGGGGACCGCAAAGACCTCGAAGTCCCGTGCGAAATCCTCCTGTTCCAGCATCCCCAGGCTGATCAGCTTGTCGATCTGGTGCTCCAGCCTCAGCGACTGCTCCCGCAGGGTCTCCAGGACCCGGCCCTGCTTCTCGTTCACCGGGCCCAGGGCGCCCTTGGCCATCATGGTGATGAAGGTCTTGATGCCCGTAAGCGGGGTGCGGAGTTCGTGGGACACGATGGAGAGATACTGGTTTTTGAGCTGGTCCGCCTTGAACTCGGCCGTCACGTCCTGGAGGACCGTGAGCACGCCGGCGAAATTGCCCCGGTAATCGGTGACGGACGTGGTGGTGAGCTTCACGTAGAGGAGGTCGTTCCCCTCGTCGTGGATTTCGGTGGTCCGTGAGACCCGGTCCTCCTCCAGGACCCGGGACTGGTCCTCCGTGACCATCTGGAGGATCTCGGGCCGCCCCTTCATCTCCGAGAGCCTCTTCCCGATGGCCACGAAGGACTTGATCCCGAGAAGATGCTCGGCCACCGGGTTGATCAGGGTGATCCGGGCGTCCCGGTCGGTGAAGACGATTCCGTCGACGATGTTGTCGATGATGGTCATCATCCGGGAGAGGTCCAGGTAGAAGACCTCCTGGGACTCCTCGAAGGCCACGAGCTGGGCCTCCTGGGATTCCTTGAGCCTCTCCATCTCCCTGGTGAGGCGCCCCACCTCCTCCTTGTGGCGGCGGACCTCGGGCATGTTGAGGGCCATCTTCCTGAGAGCCCGCGAGCGGTTGATGCCCCGGCGGATCACCTGGAGGAGGCTTCCCATGTCCCTCAAGGGTTTCTCCAGGAAATCCGTGGCCCCCGCTTTCAAGGCGGCGATGAAGAACTCCGGGGTCTTGTTGGAGGAGAGGACGGCCAGGGAGGCGAAGGGGTGGCGGAAGCGCACGGCCTCCATGGTCTTCTCGAAGGCCTCCAGGTCGGCGGGGGTTTCCAGGAGAAAGAGGTCCAGGCGGTCCATGGCGGCGGCCTGGGCGATGCCTTCGGCGGGCGAGGAGACCACCACGACTTTGCCTCCGTCCCGGCCCACCGTCTTTTCCAGGAACTCCTGGAGAGCCCGGTCCTGCTCCACCACCAGGACCACCCCCTCCAGGTATCCCGCCGGGCCCTGGACTTGGGTGACGGCGGACCGGCTTTCCCCTCTGTCGTTCTCCGGACCGGCCATTTCCTATCCTTTTCCCTGGTGAGCCCCGGTCCCCCGGACCCGGGACCCGATTCGGCTCCTTCCTCCCCGGCGACCTCCCGCCGAGGCCCCGGCGCGTTCCGGGTTCAGGCGGAACAGATCTCCCTCAAGGCCTCCTCTTCCGTTTCGAAGATATTGAGATGCTTGTGGATCCGCATGATCTCGAAGATCTTGGTGATGAAGGGCTTGATGTTGGTGAGGTAGAGCTTGGACTCCCTGGATTCTGCCAGGTTGTTCGCGGCGATGATCAGGCCCACGCCGCAGGAGTCGATCACCTTCACCTTGCCCATGTTGAGCACGAAGGTCCTGTAACCCTCGTCGATCTTGGCGTTGAGAACCTCCTTGAGGGTCTCCTTGAGGGTGTCGGTGACATAGAAATTGAGACTCGGATCGTTCATCTTGAGGATGACGACCTTGTCCTTCTCCAAACAGGCCACGTCCAAGCCCAGGCTCTTCTTTCCGACGATCTCCATGGGTATCCCACCTTCTTGGAAGGTTTCCTGGTCGTCCTCTCCCCCCCGGGAGGAGCGGGACCCCTTTTCCATCGACCCCGGCGATCCTTGGGGTTGAGCCTTTTCCTTCCGGACTTCCCGGAGAACCAGGCCCCCGGCCTGGGCCTCAGGAGGCTCCCCCGGAAGCCAGGTAGCGCCGCACCCGCTCTCCCGCCTCGGCCTTGAGATACTCCTTGACCTGGGCGGTCGTAGGGAGGGAAAGAGCCTTCCTGGCCACCTGGCGGCACTCGGCAAGGGTGGTGTCGCTAAGGATCAACTTGATCCGCGGGATGAAGGGGGGCGCCACGGAAAAAGACCGGAAACCCATCCCCACGAGCGCCATGGTGAGCTGGAAATCCCCGGCCATCTCCCCGCAGATGGAGCAGGTCTTGCCCTTCTTGCCGGCGCAGACCCGGGCCATGAGAGAAAGGACCCGGAGCACCGCCGGGTGATAGGGATCGTAGAACCGGGCCACCCTGGGATTGTCCCGGTCCACGGCCAGGAGATACTGGACCAGGTCGTTGGTTCCGATGCTCACGAAGTCCACGGCATCCATGATCTCCGAGAGGCAGAAGGCCACGGCCGGCACCTCCACCATGGC
>CAYQBW010000271.1:0-4798 GCA_964415725.1 uncultured Planctomycetia bacterium | reverse complement strand
GGTTTGAGGGGCGCTTTCATGGTGACGGTGAAGGTCCACTCTTCTTTTCCGGCGGGGAGTTTCTTTCGGGCCAGGCTCTGCTCGTAGAGGGGATCCCGCACGGCCTGGACCCGGGCGTCCGCGGCGGGGTCACCGTAGAGGACGACCGCCTCCCAGACGAATTTTCTTCCCACCTGGAAGATCCTTTCGTTGCGGCAACAGACATACTGGTCCTTTCCCAGTGCGCCCCGGGCCTCTTTCCACCAGAGGACCTGCTGGTTGAGCCAGACCGATTGGGCGAAGGTGTATCGCCCCTGGAGTCTCAGGAAGTAGTCCACGATCCCCCAGGCGTTGCAGGAGTGGGTCTGGAGCCCCACGTGGCCGAAGAACTGGAACGCCCCGTGGTGGATCCAGGAGAGGACCAGGCAGTCCCTGCCGTCCACCCGGGCGATCAGGCAGTTGCCGGGGGAATAGTAGATCTTGGGGTTTCGGGCGAAGACGGGGTAGACGTCGTTCTTCGAGTCCACCCCCAGGAGGGCGGGGGGATCCTTCTTCCAGCGCCGGGGGTCCTTTTGCTTTTGGGCCTCCAGTTGGTCCCGGGCTTTCTTGGGATAACGGGAGATGTCCGCCGCAGGGATGATGACGCCGCTCTTGTACTTGTAGCCCATGTGCCAGCCGTGTTCGGTGGCGTGGCCGCTGGTGACGATCAGGTCCGCTCTTCCGGAATCCACTTCCTTCACGAAGGCGGCCGTCGTGTCCAGGGGGCCTTTCTTCCAAACCGGATCCTTGCCGGGAAGCTTGACCCGCATCCGCTCCTTCTCGACCTCGTTGAAGGAGACCCCCTCCTTCAGCCACTCCAGCCAGCCTCCCAGGACGTGGGAGACCTCTCTTTTCACCCGGAAGGGCCGGGCCGAGAGGCGGGCGACCCTGAGAGCGTCCCGGGCGTCCCTTCCCGTGAGGATCGCCCAGATCGCGTCGTCGTAGGGGTCCCGGTCGAGGTGTTTCATGAGCAGGCCCGCCTCGTGGTAGTAGACGCCGCAGAGAGGGAGGGAGAAGGTCTTGCCCGACCTGGTTTTAACTTCGACCCTTCCGGTCCGACCGAGCTCGGCCGGGGTCGCCACGAAGCAGACATACCTGGGGGAGAAGGCGGCCAGCTCTTGCTCGAGGACCTTGGTCTTCTTCCAGTCCCAGGAAAAGACCTTGGCGCCGCGGCGCTTCACAAGCTCCTGGACCACCTTCTTCCAACCCGGGTCGGCCAGGGTCTTGGGGCTTGCCACCACCGCGTAGGGGGGGCGCTTCTTCCCGGCCTTCCGGGGGGATTCTTTCTTTTTCTCGAGCCAGGAGAGGGGAATCCGGGCGAAGGTGATGCTCTTGTATCCGTCCTTTTCGAAGAGGAGGCCGATGTCGCCACCCGGAAGTTTCGCCAGGCAGGAATAGGCGTATCCGCCCGGGTAGATCACCCTGGAGACGGGCCAGGTCTTTCCCTCGTCGTAACTGACCCGGAGGGTTCCCATCTTCCGGCCCTTCTTGGTGCCGGGACCGGCGTAGAGGATCCGGCTCTTTCCCTCTTCGGGCCAGGAATAGCGAAGGATCGAGGCCATGCACTGGGGCTCGGGAAGGCCCGGATCGTCCTCCAGGGGGGACCAGGTCCGGCCCCCGTCCTGGCTGACGGCCCTCTTGCGCAGGCGCGACCCGCCGGCACTCCGGCAGTTCAGGAGAATGGAGCCGTCCCTTCGCTCCACGAACTGGACCTCGTTGCCGTGCCCCTTGGAACCCTCGGGGGCGGTCTTTCCGTAGGTCCAGGTCTTTCCGCCGTCGTCGCTCCAGGCGGCGTAGACCCGCCAGTCCCCGTAGGGCCCCTGGTTGAAGGGGACGAGAATCCTGCCTTTGTATTTCCCCCGGGTGAGCTGGATCCCGATGCCGGGGCCCGAGGCGATGCTCGTGACCCGCTTGGGCCGCTTCACCTGGCGGGTGATGTCCCTGGGGTCGGCCCAGGTCTTCCCGTCGTCGTCGCTCCAGGTCAACAGGCAGCGGCAGATGTCCTCTCCCTCGAGGCCGGGCTTGACGCCCCGCTCGCCGGCCCGGGAGGGATACATCTGGAAGACCAGCAGAATCCGTCCCGTCTTCCGGAGCACCACGGCGCAGGGGTTGTTGAGGCATTTTTTCCCAGCGTCCCAGACTACCTGGAGAGGGCCCCAGGTCTTCCCCCCGTCGGAGCTTCGCTTGAGGATGATGTCGTTCCGGGAGTGGTCTCCTCCCTGCCTTCCCTCGGCGAAGGCCAGCAAGGCGCCCTTGTTGGTGACCACCAGCGAGGGAATGCGGATCCTCGGGTAGCCGTCCTTCTTCTCCCGGAAGACCGGGGTCATCCAGGGCTTGGGCCCGGGCCCCGGAGGGGGGGAGGCGAAGGAGAGAGGCCGGGAGAGAAGAAGGAAGACCAGGGGAAAGGTTTTTTTCATGGGAATCGGCTCGATCTAGGGCATGTCTTTCTTGGTTCTGGACGGGGTCCGGGGAAGGTAGTCCTTCCCCGCCAGGCTCCTCTCGCAGGAAGCCTTCCAGGAAAGGAGGCGGGCGGCCATGGAGCGGACGATCCCGGGCTTTTCCGCGGCCAGGTCCTTGGTCTCCGAGGGGTCGGCCTGGAGGTCGTAGAGTTCCCAGCTCCTTCCCTTGTCCTTGCTGTAGAGCTTGAACCGGTCGTCCACCAGGGCGAGCTGGTTTCTGGACTGGAAGCCCATGGGGCGGCGGCGGACTTCCTCTCCCTTGCGGAGAAGCGGAATGAGGCTGATTCCGTCGATGGGCCTGGGCCGGCCGGCGGGCGCGAGTCCCAGGAGGTCCAGGACGGTGGGATAGATGTCGCTCGTGGAGCAGGGAAGGCGGGTGATCCGGGCCTTTCCGAGACCCTTCGGCCAGTAAAGGATTCCGGGGACCCGGATTCCCCCCTCGTGGAGGCTCCTCTTCCGGCCCCGGAAGGGTCCGGCCGAGCCCACGCCGTGGCGCCTGCCCCCTGGAGAAACTTCCGCCGGTCCATTCGTGCCGCCATGGCTGTCCCCCTGGGTTCTTTTTCACCAGAGAGCATGGACCGGCCCCCTTTTCCTGGCAACGGCTTTTTCCCCGCCTCCCGCCCGGGGTTCAAGGCCCCGGGGAAGGAAGACGCAGGGAAGTCTCCTCTTTTTGGGTCTTCCGCAGAATCTGTGGGTCCATGGTGCGTGGAAGGGGGGAAGATCCACCCTCTGCCGGGACCGGTGGGTTCGAGTGCAGGCTGGGGTATACGGCGGGGCTGACGCCCAGCTCACGTCCTGGGGGCGGACGGGCCCGTTTTTGGTGGAATCCCGGCGAATCACTTGAAAAGAGCACTGATTTTTTTTGGAAAAGGCCTTCAAAATTCCTGCGGAACCCTTTGGCTTCATCTGCGGCGAATCCTATGGCTAGGCCCAACTCAGCATTTGACTTCTGCAATCACACCTCTACCGCACCAGGATTACCCTTGCCTAGGTTCGGATTTATGTAGAAGACCCTTTTTTGTCTCCTGTTTCCGCCTGGGTCCCGGAAAGAGGCCGAACTCTTGCTGTGATTGCGGGTCAGTTTTCCCTGGCACCCTGGTTGATCCAGTCCCGGACTTTCTTGAGCTGGGGGGGCTTTAGGGGATCCTGGAAATAGGGCATGCGGTTTCCGATGGGGGGGGTGTCCAGGCTGAGCTTCAGGTAGAGGAGGCTCTGGGAGGCGTTGTAGGGGACCACGATGGGAAACCGCGCCTGGTCTCCACCGCCCCGCATCATGCTCTCGTAGCTGGAGAGGTCCAGGCCGCCGCTCTTGGAGCCGTTGAGGTGGCAGTGGCAGTTGTTGATGAAGATGGGGTGCACGTCCATGGACCAGGTGACGGTCACGGTGGGGGTGGGGGTCTTCTTGCCTCCCGAAGACGGAGGGGTGGTGAAAAGAAGTTCCCGCTTGTCCGCAAGGACGGGGGCGATGCCGAAGGGCCCTCCCGCCTTCAAGGTTTCCGGGATTCCGTCACCGTCGGTGTCGGGGTTTCCGTCTCCTACGATCTCCCCGGTCCGTTCGTCCTCCGAGACCAGGATGTGGAGGGTGGACTCCGCCTGGAGGAGGACCTGGGCGAAGAGATCGGCCGCCCCCGGGTAGAGGCCGGCGGTCCTGAGGGCCCTGAGACCTGCGGCAAGCCAGGCCGTGGTGGAGGGGGTCCAGGTGATCAGGTTGCTGTCCGCCCGGGTCCTGAGGAGTTTCAGGTCCTTGACCCAGAACTTCTTCTCCATCCTGGTGGAAAGATCCAGGGCGCGGGCCAGGTATACGGGATCCTCCAGGACCTGGTAGCAGGAGAGCAGGGCTTCCAGCATGGCAAGCTGGGAGACGAGCCGGTTCGTTCCCCCCAGGGGACCTTTGTCCAGGTCGTAGCCGTCGAAGGCGAGCCCCGTGCCCGGATCCAGCAAATGGGCCAGGAGGAATTTCCCCTGGGCCTGGACCATCTTTTTCACCTTTTCGTTTCCGGCGGTGACGTCCAGGAACTCCGCCAGGGCCCTGAGCACGGAGGCGGCGGAGGTGACCGTAAGGGTCCGCCCGGGTTTTCCCGCCAGGTTCAGGTCCACGAAGGTCCCGGGCTTGGGGAGGTAGTGCATGGCCTCCAGGTCGGCCAGAAGAAACCGGACCAGCCCGCCCGCCGTCCGGTTGGGGGAATTCTTCTTGTCCGCCGCCGGGAAGGGGGACCCGTCGAAGAGGGCCCGGTATGCCTCCAGGGGATTGACGGGGGAGGAGATCCAGTAGAGTTCCAGGGCCCCCCGGAGGAGCTCGGCCTGGGCCGAAAGGGTGGAGG
>CAYQBW010000270.1:0-4801 GCA_964415725.1 uncultured Planctomycetia bacterium | reverse complement strand
GGCCTGGACCGCGCCGGGAATTTCCTCGTCCGCCGCGCCAAGCAGGGAGCGAAGCCGGGCGAAGGCCTCCTCCCGCCCGCGAAGGCGCCGCCTCGCCCTCTCCCCGGCCACGAAGGATAGCCTCGTCCCTCCCCGCATGGGCTCGGTCCCAAGAAGGGCGATCCCCCCGATCCGGGCCGTGTCGGGGAGGTGGGTCCCCCCGCAGGTGTTGAGATCCACCCCCTCGATCTCCACCAGCCGGACCGGTCCCCTGTGGCCTTCCGGAAGTCCCCGGGTCCGCACCTGGAGGGAGGGAAGTTCGCCGGGATCCACATAGCGGACGCGGATGGGCCGGGCCGCCGCCACTTCCCGGGCCGCCTCCTCCTCGAGACGGATCCGCTCCTCGATGGAGAGGGAAGAAGCGTCCAGGTCGATGTCGCAGACCTCCGGTCCCAGGTGGAAGGCCTGGGTCTTCCACCCGAACCGGTCCGCCGCCAGGGCGGTGAGAAGGTGCTGGGCCGTGTGCTGCTGCATGTGGTCCCAGCGCCTCTCCCAGTCCAGCAGGCACCGGACAGGGCCCTTCTCCACGGGCCGGTCCAGGAAATGGAGGATCCGTCCCTCCCGCTTCTCCACCCTCTCCACCGACGCCTCGCCCAGCTTCCCCCGGTCCGAAGGCTGGCCGCCCCCCTCGGGGTAGAAGATCGTGTCCACCAGGACGGCCCAGGGCCGGCCCCCCTCCAGGCCCGTCTCCAGGACCTTGGTCTCCAGGGCCCGCAGAAAAGGATCCCTCTCGTAGGCAGGTCTCTCTTGCATGGGCCGGAGTATAACCCGCATGATTCATGAGTGAAGGAACCCCATCGGGTCATTCCTCCCCTGGACCTTTTCCCCTCATGGATGGGAAACCAAAAACCGCAAAGGAGAAACCAGGAGAGGCAAGGTCCTTCTGGGTCCGTCGGTGATTCTCCTTGGTTTGGTCGCCCGGGTCCTCTGGAAACCGGAAGCCGCGCCTCCCGCTCCCTTCCGGGAAGGGGCGGACAGGGAGGGCCGGTTGCCCAAGCCGCCCTGTCTGCTATCCTGGACCGGTCGGTGGCGTCTTTCTGCGTCCCGCTCTTCAGGCGGGACTTTGAAAGGGGGACTCATGAGCAAGGCCGTTTGGAAATGGGGTCCTTGGCTGCTGGGGGCGGTAATCCCGGCGATTCTGCTTTTTTGGTGGAGAGGGTATCTTGGGTCCGGTCCTTCCGTCCCGGGGCTCCAAGGCGGGGGAGGGAAGAAACCGGCAGCGGCCCTCGAAGGGAAAGCCGGGAAGGGCGCAAAACCCAAGGAAGCCCGAAGAAGAGCCCTTCTCCAAGGCGAGGAGGCCGATTCCCTGGTGTCTTGCCTTACCCTTGATCCTTCCTACGCCATGATCCCGGCAAAGAGATACTATCGCTTGCGCGTCCTCTACCGGGATTCAAAGAGACCCGTTCCGGGGGCTTCCGTTTCCTGGATGCCCTCCGGTTTCCCTCTTGGGGGCTCCCCTCTCGGCCAGTTTCTTTCCTCCCAACTCCTGGATGGATATACCCTCTTCGAGTTCGTTCAACAAAAAGGCGTGAAGACCAAAACCGACAGGAAGGGAATCGCCAGGATCCCTTTCTGCCCGTGGGGGACATACGTCAGCACCAGGAAAGGGGATTTCATTGGGATCCACTTCATGGGCCGTCCCTATCCTCCATCCATCGAAGAAGGAAAAAGGATAGAAACGAAGGTCTACCTGGACAAGACGATCTCCTTTCCCGTCAAAGTCATCGGCCCGGCGGGCCAAGCACTTCCGGGGGTTCCCCTTCGCGCCCTTTTCATCCAAGACTACGGCGCCACCAGCGTCGCCTGGACGGGGCGGACCGGGAAAAATGGAATCGTCTGGCCGCAAATAATGAAAAGTTTCCTCCTTGGACCCTTCAGCAGGACCATAAAAATGGAATTCTGGGGGCCCTTGCCCCGGGGGAAACCAGTGGAAGTCTCCCTGGACCCGCCTCCCGACACGCCCGTGACGCTCCGCCTGGAACGCTTCGCCAAGATCACGGTTCTCTTCCTCGACCGGGCGGGAAGGCCCTGGAAGGAAAAGGGCATGGTCCGGTTGCGGGCCAAGGAGTGTGTCGAGCACGGCGATTGGCTCAACAGTCTCACCCTTCTCTCCGGGGGACGGGCCGTCTTCCCTTACGTGGGCCTCGGATTCCATTGGTGGATCTCCCTGGTCCCGTTGAAAGGAAAAGTCGATTACAGAAAGCCCCTATGGTTCGGGGAAGGGCCCAAATCGCCGGGAGAGAACTTCCTGGTCCGAATCAGGGTGCCGAAAGAACGGGAGAAAAAGCTCTATCTCCTCGTGAAAGGAGAGGACGGAAAGCCCCTTCCCAACGCCTTGCTCTTACTCGAGAACTTTGTTGAAACCTCCGGCCTGGACGCGAACTTCGGGCGATGGGGAAGAGACACCATCGGAACGGGAACGACCGACGAGAAGGGTTACCTGGAAGTCCCTCCCCGGGTCCGGAAAAATGGGTGGTACCGCCTGACTCTGTGGGAGGAGACCACGCCCAGGGGAAAGCCCCGGGGGCCCTACGCGATCTTCTCCTTTCCCCCCGGCGCCGGGACCCCGGGACCGCGAGGAGGGATTCTCCTGGGACAGGTCTCACTTTCCCGGGGGGCGCCGGCGGTCATGGGAAAAGTCGTCGGAAGAGATGGAAAAGGAATCCCCGGAGTCCTCCTGGAATTTTCCTCCCTCCAGGAAAAGGCCGGCGAGCCGGGGGCTCCGCCCGGGGACCAGTGCGACCTCCTTACCGGGAAAAACGGGGAATTCAAGCTTTTCGGGAATTTCCAGGGAAAGCCGATCACGGTCTACGGTTTCAAACGGGGGTACCGGCAAATCCTGGGGGAGAGAATCGAACCCGGGAACTTCCATGTCCGCCTGGAGATGGAAAGGGAGAGATGGATCCGGGGTATCTTCGTGGTGGATTCCCTGGAGACGGCAAGGCACTTGAGGGCGGTCTTCGAAAAGGAAAAGGGGCCCTCACGTTACCAGCCCGGTTCCCGCTACCGGGGGATCGTCAGGCGGGCGCCGAAGCAGGGCCCGGGGGAATGGTTCTCCTTCGGCTTGGGCAAGGCCCAACCCGGGGACTGGTCCGCCTGGATCAGTTGGGAAGGATACAAACTCTGGGAAAAGCAATTCTCCGTCCCCCAGCAGGAGGGCGGGGGATACCGGTTCGCCCAGCCCGTGGATCTCCGGGGAAGGTTCCGGACATGGAGGTTTCATGTCCTGGACCGGGAAGGAAAGCCTGTCCCGGGAAAAGTATCCCTTCTGGTTGCCGGCCCGGGAGGGAAGACCTTCGAGGAGGACCAGCCCCTTCTTGGAAAAGGCGGGGCAAGGGTCTTTCCCGTCCCCAGGGAGTTCCCGGTCCTTGCCTTGAGGGCCGAGGGGTATCTTCCAGTCGATGTCCGGGGGCTTTCAGGCACGGGGGAGACCGTTCGCATGGACAAGGGCGTGCCCGTCGTGCTGGAGGCCAGGATTCCTCCGTCCCTCCTGGCGAAGAGGAGGTTCGGCTCCGTCGGTTTCAAGCTGGAAATCTTCCGGGAACCAGAGAAAGGGGAAGCCTGGACCGAGTGGCAGAAGAAGGTGGGGGCCAGGCCCGTAGCCACACTTCTCCTCATCGGGGCCTTCCGGAAGAAGAAGACCCGGCTTCCCGGATATGGCACCTACATCGCCCGGTGGTCGGCCTGCAAACCGGCATATTTCTTCTGGACGAAAGGGGTGCCCGTGGAGGCGCCGCCCATACCCTTCGTCCTGAAGAAGGGAAAGGAGAACAGGGTCGTTCTCACCTTGGCGGAAGGCCCGGCCGAAAAGGCCGTCTCCCGCCTCCTCGACGAGTGAACCTCCAAGCAAAGGAAGCCATCACCCGCGACCGGCCTTGTCCTGGGGTTCGGCCGGGGAGACGGGTTAGACTGGCCTTTTCCGATCGGAAGCGCACATGCAGGAATCTCCCTCCAAGGAACCCAGGCCCCGCTGGTCCCCCACCCTCGTGGAGTGGGGCTTCCAGGTTCTTCCGGAAAGCCTGGAGGGAAAAGACCGGGAGAGGCTGGAGGCTTTGCGCCTCCAGTGGGAGAAGGCCCGGCTGGCGGCCCTTGCGGCCGCTCCCCCGGAGGAACGGGTTCAGGCCCTGGTGGTGCTCTCCCGCCACGAATGGCACTCCTCCCTGGCCGGCGAGGCCGATGCCGCGGCCCGGGCGATCCTGGAAGGCCTCTCGGTAGAGGAACTCCAGGAGGTGGGCCGGCTTCTTCTGGAATCGGCCCAGCTCCGGCTGGCCGAGCAGGAGGACCTGCCTCCCCCGGAGCGGGTGAAGGCCCTGGGCCAGGAGGCCGCCCAGGTCCGCCTGGTCCGGGAAAGGCTCGCCGCGGAAGAGGAAAGAGCGGGGAAGAAGGCCCCCGGATCCAGGGAGAGACGCCGCCTTCTCTCCCGCCTCGCCTCCATGGAAAGACGCCTCCTGGACCAGGCCGACGAAGCCCGGATCCTGGACCGGCTGGAGGAGACTTTTGGAGAGCGGGGCTGGACCTGGTTCTCCCGGGTCACCTTCTTCGGCCTTCTCGTTCTTCTGGTCCTTCTTTTCGGGGACCTTTTCGTCACCCTCTCTCCCTCCCAGCAGGCGGCCCGGGACTGGACGGACACGGGGATCTGCTTTTTGCTTCTCCTGGAATTCGGGCTCCGCCTGTGGGCGGCCCCCCGCAAAGGCAGGTGGTTCCTCCGGCACTTCCTTACGGACTTCGTCCCGGCCCTCCCTTTCGCCCTCCTCCTTCCCTC
>CAYQBW010000269.1:0-4806 GCA_964415725.1 uncultured Planctomycetia bacterium | reverse complement strand
GGATCTTCACTTGGCCTCCTTGCGGAGCAGGACTTTCTGGCCCGCCGTAAGCCCTTTTGCGATCACCACCATCCCTCCTCCGGAGGGGCCGGTCCTCACGGGGACCTTCTCGAAGGCGCCGCCGGCCTTTTCGGCGTAGCAGAACCAGTGTCCCTCCGAGCCGAAGAGGGCGGTCTTGGGAAGGAGGAGCGCTCCTTTCACGGGTTTCAGGAGGACCCGGGCCTTGGCCCGCATGCCGGGAAGGAGGCCCGGGGTCTTTCCCTCGATCTCCACCAGGCCCCGGAAGACCTGCTTTCCCCCCGGGAGGGACCGGGGGAAGCGTTCCACCCGGAGGGCGCCCAGGTATTTCCTGGAAGGGGCGGCCAGGGCGCGGATCTCCACGGCGGTCCTCTCCTTCAGGTCCTGGACCTTGTCCTCGGGCACGTCCAGGGCGAGCCGGACTTTGTCGGGGGCGGCGATGGTGAAGAGCGCCGTCCGGGGGGTGAGCCTGGATCCCCTTCGATAAACGGGAGGCGTCCCGCCGGGGCGGTAGGCCTGGGGGGAGCCGTAGAGGAGGAGGCCCGCCGCCGGGGCGCGAAGCTCGAAGAGGCGGCGGTCCTTCTGGAGGTCCGCCAGCTTCACGGCCAGGTCGGAGAGCTGGGCGCGGAGCTTGTCCAGGTCCGCCTTCCTCTGGGCCTGGGCGAGTTTGACCCGGACCTTCAACTGGGCGAGTTTCCGCTCCATCTCCCGGAGGGCCTCCTCCTTCTTCTTTTTTTCCAGGGGCTCGGTGTAGTCCCGCTCGTGCTTCATCTTGGCCTTCTGGATGGCCTGGGACTCCAAGGTGCGGGCCAGGTTCCGCCTGGCGCGCTTCAGGACGATCTCCTCCGTTTCATCCACCAGCTCGTCCTGGCGATACATCTTCTCCAGTTGTTCCAGCTCGTCTTTCTGGTCCTGGATCCGGTCGGCCAGCATCTTGGCCTGGAGTTCCTCGGACCGGTGGGACAGGGGAAGCTCCACCTTCTCCCACATCCGGAAGGCCACCCGGGCCCGGTCCAGGTCGCGGGCGGCCGCCTCTACCTGCCTGGCCTCCGATTCCCGGGAGAGCCGGTCCTCGGCCTGGGCCTTGGCGAGGGAGAGAGCGAGGGCTTTCTTTTGCCGGGCCAGGTCCCGGATCTGCTTGTCGATGCCCCGGGCGTCGATCCGGGCGAGGACCGAGCCCTTGGCCACGGCCGTCCCCTGGGGGAGGACCCAGGTAAGCACCAGCTCCCCCTGGTAGGCCTTGAACCAGAGCGAGATCGGCCTGGCCCCGGCGGGAACGAAGCGCCCCGGGAGAGCGAAGGCCCTGGGGAGGTCCCCTTTGCGGACGGTCACGAAGGGACCCGCCTTGGAAGCGGCTGGTTTGCCCTGGGAAAAGGCCGGGAAGGCCAGGAACGGAAGGAAAGCCAGGATGGAGAGGGCGCGCATCGCCAAGCCTCCTTGAGCAGATGGTAGATACAGGTAAAGGAGAGAAGGTACTCTCCCCGGGAAACCCCTGCCACCCCCGTCTGGTGCCTTGATTCCGAGGAAAATGTTAGCTCGTCGTTGGAATCCGTGGGGGTGGTTCATTCAGGGACGTTCAGGGAAGGAAAAGAACCCTTTACATCTAGAAGAACCCGGACGCCCTGTGGTATAAAAATTTGGTTAGTAGCCATCCCATTTTAGGGAAATCTTTGTCCCTCTTTGTCTCAGTTGCCCAAGGAGAACTCCCACCATGCGAAAACTCGGCATCCTCTGCGCTTCCTTCTTACTGGCGGCGGCCCTGCCCGCCCAGATGACCCAGGTCTGGATCGACGGGGTGAACGGCTCCGACACCAACCCCGGCACCAAGGCCAAGCCCTTCAAGACCTTGACCAAGGGGCTAAAGGCCTACAAGAAGAACGTGGTGATCCACGTCATGCCCGCTGTCTACGGCCCCACCACGACGGGCGATTTCTGGGATCCAGTGGCGAAGAAGAGCAAGACCATCGATATTAACGGGTGCCAGAACTACCACGTCGTCGGCGAGGACCGGGACAAGTGCATCATCGACTTCAACAACATGGGGGATCAGTTCTGGGGGTTCCTCTGGATCCGGGGGGCCGCGACGGACGGCGTGGAATTTACGAATTTCACCTTCCGTAACACCGGCAACAAGACCTGGGGCTGCGGGCCCCTCCACGTGCACGGCGGCGCCGGGAAGAACATCGACATCCACGGCAACTTCTACATCGACTGCAACTCCGCCTTCATCGCCTGGCAAGGCACGAACGTGGCCTTCCACGACAACGTGATCGTCTCCACCAAGAAGGTCGGAACGGCCATCCGGATCCGGATCGCCAAGGCCACCCAGACCTGCTATGTCTACAACAACGTAATCTACAACACGACCGAGGGGATCTCCTGGAGCAACAACAAGAACGCGCCCAAGCAGTGGGTCTGCAACAACATCGTCATGAATACCGCCCGGGGCTATCCCAACAAGATTTTGCCGAAATTCGTGACCTTTGAGAACAACATTGGTTTCGGGAACGGGACCAACTTCTCGGTCGCCAATCCCCCCAAGTCCAACCTGACGGTCGACCCCAAGCTGGTGAACCCGGCCAAGTATGACTTCCGCCAGCAGGCCGGCTCCCCCTGCCTGGACGCCGGCTACCCCATGGGCCTGGCCATGATGATGAACGACTACTACGGCAACGCCAGGGTGGCCGACGGGGACCTGAACGGCTCGTCCATCCCCGACATCGGCGTCCAGGAGGTGGTCCAGGGGACCCTCTCGGTCTCCAACTTCGTCCAGGGCAAGACGGCGGTCTTCAAGACCCAGAAGCTCACCCAGGCGGGATTCGCGGGCTTCTTCTTCCTGGGCTCCGCCAAGGGATCCCTGGTGTTGAGCCCCTTCGGGATCTTCGGCCTGGACCCGGCCAAGATCGTTATCGCCGCGCCCATCACCTTCCCCGGCCAGTACCAGCTTCCTCTCCCCAACATGCCCTGGGCCACGGGCGTGCCCGTCTATGCCCAGGCCCTGGGCTTCCGGGCCACTACGGGAGGTTTCGTCTTCATGCCCACGGGCAGGCTGGATCTCTACCTCTGAGAAGGATTGTTCCAGGACTTTTCAGCGCCGCCGCCTCCCCCAAGGGGGGGCGGCGGCTTTTTCTTTTCGCTTCTTTTTGATTGAGGAGACCCGCTCGAACCGGGCTTCTTTCTTCTTACCGGAGGTCGATTCCAATGAAGAGGATATGGATTGTTTGCGCATCTCTCTTTCTCGCCGCCGCCATTCCGGCCCAGTTGACCCATCTCTGGGTGGACGCGGCCAACGGCTCCGACAATAACCCGGGCACGCGGGCCAGGCCTTTCAAAACCTTGACCAAGGGGCTCACCACCTTGAAGGCCAACGCGGTGGTCCACGTCCTTCCCGGGGTCTACGGGCCCAAGACGACGGGGGACTTCTGGGACAACGTAAACAAGCGGAGCAAGGTGATCCAACTCAACAGCTACAGGAACTTCCACGTGGTCGGGGCGGACCGGGACAAGTGCATCGTCGATTTCAACGGGTTGGGGGACCAGTATTGGGGGTTCATCCAGGTCCGCAACCCTTCCCAGATCAAGGACGACTCCGTGGAGGTCTGCAACCTGACCTTCCGGAACGTGGGAAGCAAGAGCTGGGCCTGCGGGCCTCTCCACGTGCACGGCTGGCAGGACCACCACACCAACATCCACCACAACATGTACATCGACTGCAACTCGGCCTTCATCATCTGGAGCGGGTCGGACGCCGCCTTCCATGACAACATCATCGTTTCCACCGTCCAGGGAAAAGGCGTCTCCATCCGGGTGAGGGGGGAGAACACCAGGGACGGGGACCGGGTCTACGTCTACAACAACCTGGTCTACAACACCCGGATCGGCCTGGAATGGTCCGACGGAACCAACTGGACGCCCAACAAAACTTTTGTAGAGAAATTCATCTACAACAACATCGTCCTGAACTGTTCCACGGGCTTCAACCAGTGGGCCAGTTACCCGACCCTCTTCCCGAAGGTGCATTTCGAGAACAACATCGCCTGGAAGTGCGGCGCCAACTACAACGTCCCGAGCTATCCCAAGTCGAACCGGGCCGTGGACCCCAAGCTGGCAAACCCGGCCAGGTTCGATTTCCATCCCCTTGCCGGCTCACCCTGCCTGGACGGCGGGTTTCCGGCGGGGCTCCTTTTCATGATGAACGACTTCGCCGGAAACGCCCGGGTGGCCGACGCCGACCTGGACGGGAAGTCCCTCCCCGACATCGGTCCCTACGAGAAGGTTCAGGCTGGCCTCTCGGTGAGCAATTTCGTCCAGGGCAGGACGGCGACCTTCCAGGGGAAGAATTTCCTTCCGGGCGGTTATCCGGGAATCTTCTTCCTGGGCTACGCCAAGGCCTCCCTGGTGTTGAGCCCTTTCGGGATCTTCGGCCTGGAGCCGGCCAAGATCCTGGTCGGCGCACCCATGACCTTCCCCGGGAAATACCAGCTTCCCATCCCGTCCAATCCCCTCCTCAAGGGCGTGCCCGTCTATGCCCAGGCCCTGGGCTTCCGGCCCACCACGGGGGGCTTCGTCTTCATGCCGACGGGCAGGCTGGACCTCTACCTGTAAGAGAGGCCCCAGTGGAATGCCCCGGGACCGCCGTCCCTCCTTGGGGGGCGGCGGTTTCCCTTTGGGCCCGGAAATGGTAGAGAGGTGGGAGCGCGAAGGCGGAGGACCGATGTGGAGGGTATGAGGATTGCCATGAAGGCCGGGTCGTTCCTTCTTCTCCTTTTCTTCTGGGCATGTTCGAAG
>CAYQBW010000268.1:0-4825 GCA_964415725.1 uncultured Planctomycetia bacterium | reverse complement strand
CGCGGGACGACCGTCGGGCCGGCGCTGCGCGCCGTCCCTCGGGCGTCCCCTACAGGGATCCAGACGTTCCGGGGCGGGCGTAGGGGCCGCCGGAGCCTGCGGAGCGGAGCGACGCAGGCGAACGTCGGCCCGCGATGGTTCCGGGGGTTTCGGATCATCCCGCCGCCTGGTGGGGATGGGTTATCCAGGCCGGATCCATCGGGATTTGGGGGCCCGATCGCGGGACGACCGTCGGGGCCTCGCTTCGCTCGGCCCCTCGGGCGTCCCCTACAGTCGTCCCTCGGGCGTCCCCTACAGCGTCCCCTACGGCGAACGTCGGCCCGCGATGGTTCCGGGACCCCGGAATCATCCCGCGCCTTGGTGATCCCGGAATTTCCGGCCCGATCGCGGGACGACCGTCGGGCCGGCGCTGCGCGCCGTCCCTCGGGCGTCCCCTACAGGGATCCAGACGTTCCGGGGCGGGCGTAGGGGCCGCCGGAGCCTGCGGAGCGGAGCGACGCAGGCGAACGTCGGCCCGCGATGGTTCCGGGGGTTTCGGATCATCCCGCCGCCTGGTGGGGATGGGTTATCCAGGCCGGATCCATCGGGATTTGGGGGCCCGATCGCGGGACGACCGTCGGGGCCTCGCTTCGCTCGGCCCCTCGGGCGTCCCCTACAGTCGTCCCTCGGGCGTCCCCTACAGCGTCCCCTACGGCGAACGTCGGCCCGGGGTGGTTCCGGTGGATTTCCAGGTTCCCCGGGCGTTCAGGATTTCCTTGCCGTCCAGGAGGACCTGGTAGGGGAGGCCGGTGGGGCCGTGGACGGTGAAGGCCCCGTCTTTTACGGTGATGGGGAAGGGGGCGGCCAGGAGGCGGCCGCCTGCCGAGGCGGCATGGAGTCCGGGGGCCTTCCCTTCCAGGGCGAGCTGGAGGGTGACCAGGGCGCAGGGGTTGATCGAGGGGCCGGCCCTCCTTCCGGTCCGGAGTTCCAGAACGTCGGGCAGGCAGCCCGCCAGGGGACCGGAAGGATACTGGGCCTTCTGGGCGGCCCGGAGAATGCCCCATGCCAGACGCCGCCAGTCCAGGGAACGGTCGTGGCGGGCCAGTCCCGCCAGGGCCCAGGCGTAGACCACCCCGCACCAGGGCACGGGCCTCCCGATCCAGAGGGGGGCCTTGTAATGGGTCGCACCGTAAACGGGAGGCGTCAAGTAGAGCATCCAGGGATAGCGGCTCCAGAGGTAGACGAAGGGGACCCCGGAGAGGGCCCAGCGCCGGGCCGCTTCCAGGTATTCCCCCTTGCCCGCCAGCTCGAAACCCAGCGTGTAGGCCCGGACCAGGTAGGCCGAGGCCAGGATGTCGGGAGTGTGGAGGGAGAGTTCCCAGGTCTGGGCGCCCCGGGGAACCTGGAAGCGCTTCATGCCCTCCAGGGCTCTCAGGCCCGCCTCCCGGGCTTTTCGGTCTCCCGTGAGCCGGGCGGACTCCAGGAGCTTGAAGGCCCGGACGGCGCAATACCCGCTTGCCGTGTCCTCGAAGTGTCCCTTCCTGAAGGGCCCCCGGTAGGCCCAGGTTCCGTCCTTCCTCTGGGAGGCCGCAAGCCGCCGGATCTCCTTTTTCGTTTCCCGGAGCCACTGCCCGGCCCTACCGGTGAGAAAGAAGGCGGAATCGTCCCGGATGTGGGCCCCTCCCGGCACCAGGCCGGGCGTTTCCGGAACCTTCCCGGTGATATGGAAGAGGCAGGAGACCATGTCCGCGTAGAACCCCCGGGCCCACCTGGGCTCGGCGCAGTGGCCCCAGCCTCCCGGGCCTTTGAGGGGCCCTTCCAGGGCGCGGAGGCACAGGGAAAATTGTTCTTTCCTGGAACGGGGAGCCTCGGGCGGGGGGGGAAGCCCGCCCATCTTCTTTACGGCCCAGAGGATCGATTCCTCCAGGGGGAGGTCCGCCGCCAGGATGGATGCGTCGATCCGCTTTCCCCGGAGGCCCATCCGGTGCTCTGAGGTCCCGTCCAGGAAGTCGGGGCTCGCGAAGACGGGCTGGAGGGTCATGTCCTTCCAGGTCAGGGCCAGGAGGCCCCGGTCCGTGCGGCAGGCCATGAGCGGGAGGGTGACGTCCAGGGGATCGGGGGCGAAGCGGAGATGATCCCTGGTCTGGATGTCCTTGGTCGAGGAGGAGGACTCTCCCCTTCCCAGGTATTCCAGGCCCGCGAAGAGCCCTTTTTCCAGGGGACCCAGGGCGCGGAGCACGGGGCCTTCCACGGCGCGGGCGGAGCGGATGGAAAGGCCGATGTCCTTTCCTTCCAGGAAGAGGCGGAGGCGGATGCCATTTCCCGTAAACGTAAGGGAACTGGAGGTTTGGCTTTCCAGGCCGAGCCGGGGAATCGCGTCTCCCCGCAGAACCAGGGGCGCCAGGGCGCCGAGAAGGGCGCCTTTCTTCTCGATGAGGGCGGCCGTGCCCTTTGGGGTGACCCGGAGGCGGAGGTCTCCCGAGCGAAGTACCAGGAGATCCTTCGCGGCCCTTGGGTCGAAGAGGGTGAGGATCCTTTTGGGAGAGGGGAAGCCGGGGGTTTGGGGTCTCAAGGTCAGGGCCGGGACGAGGCGTTTCTTTTCCAGGGAAGGGAGAGGAAGACCGTCCCGCCCGGGGAGAGCGTGTAGGCCTTTCCCTGGAAGCGGAACCTCCTCCTTTTCTCCCCCACGTTTTTCACGCGGAAGTCCACTTCTCCGGGCCGGGCCCGGACGGCCTCGATGGCGAGAGGGCCCAGGACGGCGCGGAAGAGGGAGATTCGTTCCACTTTTACCAGGCCGCGGCCGGAACCGGGGTCCAGGCGCAGGGACAGGAGGTCTCCCCGGGTGGCGAAAGGGACCTGGTAGTCGTGCCACCTGCCGTCGGCCTGGAGGGGGAAGCGGACGCTCTTGCCCTCGGTCTCCACCCGTTCTTCGGCGGTGGTCCAGAAGACCTGGCCCGGCCCGGCGACGCCGGCGCAAAGCATCCGGAGGCGCAGGAGGAATCTTCCTTTCCCGAACCGGACCGGAACGCCCAGGTAGGGGTCGGGCCCCAGGGTCTCCACAAGGAGGAGCCCTCCTTGGGCCGAGAGACGGCACTCGTGGCGGGCCCTCCAGCCCTCCCTTCCCTTTTGGAAGTTCCACTCCTGGAGCATCTCCGAAGTGTGGACCTTTGGGGGAAAGGGTTCGACCCGTTCCAGCCGGGCCTGGGTGAGGCCGTGGGCCTGGAGGAGGAAGGCAAAGAGAGAGGCGAAAGGAAGGGCGGTTGGATTCATGAAGTCATTCTAACGGGCAGGGGAAGGCCTGTATCGTCTGTGTAAGACCGGGGCGGGGCCGTTTGCATGGGGCGGTTCTCTCTATAGGCTGGAATTGGTCCCCATGCCTGGAGCGGAACATGAGAAACAGAGAACTGGATCGGCGTGATTTCCTGAAGGGCGCTTCCGGGGCGGCCGCCGGCCTGGCCTTGCCCGGGTTGCTTGGAGGGCAGGGGGAAAAGAAATCCTCCCGCCCGCCCAACGTGGTGATTCTTTTCGCCGACCAGTGGCGGTTCAGCGCCTTCGGGCACGGCTCGGATCCCATGGTCCGCACCCCCAACCTGGACAGGCTGGCCGAGGAGGGGGCCCTCTGCAGGCGGACCTACGCGGCCTACCCGCTCTGCACCCCCAATCGCTCGGCTCTCATGACGGCCCGCTTTCCCCACCAGACGGGAATGATCCAGAACAACCTCATGCTCCCTCCCTCGGAGAAGGGCTTCGCCAAGAACTTCCGGGACGCCGGATACGAAACCCTCTACATCGGGAAGTGGCACATGGACGGGCCGGCCAAGCCCGGCTTCGTCCCGCCCGGCTGGCGGCGGCGGGGTTTCGAGAAGTTCCTCGGCTTCAACAGGGGGCACTTCTACTACAAGTCCCCCACCTTCTCCGACAGGGGGAAACCCATGCACCCCAAGGGTTTCGAGCCGACCTTCCAGACCGGCCTGGCCCTGGATTTCATCGAGAAGAACAAGGACAAGCCCTTTCTCTGCTTCCTCTCCTGGGGGCCTCCCCACACGCCCTACAACCCTCCTCCCGGTTTCCGGAGGTTCTTCAAAATGAAGAAGTTGGAGTTCCGGCCGGACGTGCCGGAACGGTTGCGGAGCACGAGACGGCTCAAGCGATTCTATGCCGGGTATTTCGGGCTCTGCGAGGCCTTGGACCGCGAGGCGGGGCGGGTGCTGGCAGCCCTGAAGAAACTGGGCCTGGAGAAGAACACCATCGTGCTCTTCACCTCGGACCACGGGGACATGCTCGGCTCCCACGGGCTCTTCTTCAAGAACGATCCCCACGAGGAATCCCTTCACGTTCCCCTCATCGTCCGTGCGCCGGGGATCGTGCCGGCGGGGCTCAAGGTGGAGGACCTGGTCTCCACCATCGACATCGGTCCCACTTTGCTCGGGCTTTGCGGGCTGAAGCCATTGCCCCGGGCGGAAGGGCTGGACCTGGCTCCCCTTTTGAAGGGCGGAAAAGGCCCGGAGAGGGAGTTCGTCTATGCCGAGGGCCGTATGGCCGCGGGCGGAGGGGGGAGGAGAAGGAGAGGGGGCCGAACCTGGCGGGCCCTGGTCACGAAGGAGCACAAGCTGGTTCTCGGGCCGAGGGGCAAGGTGGCGGGGCTCTACGATCTTGGGAGGGATCCGTACGAGGGAAAGAATTTGGCCGGGGAGAAGGGCTCGAGAGCCTTGGAGAAGAAACTCCTGGCGAAGGCCCGGACCTACGCCAAGAAGACGGGCGATTCCTTCCCCGGGCCCCCGGCCAAGGTCGCCAGGAAGATGTACGCCAAAAAAGCATTGTAGGGGCCGCCGGAGCCTGCGTCGCC
>CAYQBW010000267.1:0-4827 GCA_964415725.1 uncultured Planctomycetia bacterium | reverse complement strand
GGCGCCCTTGGCGTTGAGGCCGTCCTTGAGCCGATCCTCTTCCCAGGAGAGCACGCTTGCCACGTGAAGGAGGGTTCCGTCCTTTTCGGCCTGGTCCAGGCCCAGTTCCACCAGGGGGGCGTCCGAGCCGGGCCGGACTTCCACTTCCGGGTCCGACAGGTCCAGGGCCCAGAAGGTCCGCTGGGTTGCGTCCAGGACCTTGGCCAGGTCGTCCGTCTGGGGGGCGAGCCGGGGGTAGCGGGGACAGATCCTCAGGGCGTTCTGGCCCTCAACCACGGTCTTTCCGAGCCCCAGGGCCAGGACGGCGGCGCCGTCTTCGGGCTTGATGTAGCCCTTGGGGTAGAAGTTGTGGGTCTGGGCCACCCCTGAGACGAGGGGGTAAAAATACGGCCCATAGGATCGACCGACGAGCTGCTGGACGGCCACGCCCATCTTCTCTTCCGCCGGGTTGTGGCCCGTGGCCTCCAGGTAGCGCCGGGCCGCCCGGGACCAGGTGGAGGCGTAGACGAGCTTGACCGCCCGCAGAAGCTGGGCCAGGCGAACCTCACGGTCGGGATGGTTGTTGGGGAGCATGTATGTGGCGAAGACCCCGGCGAAGGGTTGGTCCGGGGAGTCCTCCAGGAGGCTCGAAGAGCGGACCGCCAGGGGGGCCCGGACGACGTCCAGGACCTTGGCAAGTTTTTCCCGGAGGTCTCCGGGAAAGGTCCCGCCCAGGAAGGCCCGGGCCACTTCCCGGTCGTCCAGGTCGGCGGAGAGCACCCGGGTCAGGTCGTTTTCTTCCACGAAGGCCTCGAAGAGTCCCGCCCCGAGAGCGATGGTCCTGGGAACACGGATCCGGACCCCCGGGAATTCTTCCTCCAGGCGGGACTTTTCCAGGAGGGCCCCCAGGAAGGCCACGCCCCGGGACTTTCCTCCCAGGGACCCGGGGCCGATGCGGGTGAAGATGCTTTCCGCCCGGTATTTCCCGCCCGGGAGGTCCGCGATCATCCCCATCTCGATTTCCTGCCTGGTATTCTCGATCCTCCCGATGAGATAGTTCCGCAAGGCCGTCATGTCCTTGAAGTCCTCCACCCGCCAGGGCCGGATGGCCGATGCCAGGGCGAACTCTCCCCGGGCGGCGAGCCAGTGGGAGAAGTGGTTTCCCCGGGCGTGGAAGAGGAGGACCTCGTCGGGAACAGTGCGGATCTTTTCGGCCAGCTCGTTCATGTCGCGGGCCACGGCAACGACGGTTCCGTCGGGCTTGCGGAAGAGAAAGTCGCCGAATCCCAGGTGGCTCTTCATGAAGGCCCGGACCTGCTGGAGGAGGGCGGGATCGTTCTTGTCCAGGAAGATCGCCCCTTCCCGCTGGGCCCTCTCCCGGTTCTCCGGCTCGGAGGAAAGCAGGAGGAAGGGAATGTCCGGAACCCGGCTGCGCACGGCCCTCACCAGGTCGAATCCGGCCTCTGGATCCACCTTGTCGCCCCGGGGGAAGCGGATGTCCGAGATGTATCCCAGCACGTTGTTGGGAAAACGGACCACCGGGTCCAGGGCCTCTTCGAAGTTCCGGGCCAGGACGAGCTTGGGGCGCGCTCTCATCCGGTAGAGTTTTTCCAGGTCGTTGAGCCCCTGGTCCATGAGGCTCCTGGTCTGGGACATGATCTCCTGGTAGAGGAGGGGGAGGAAGACCGAGGCGTAGCGGACGGAATCCTCGGTCACGACCAGGATGCGGATATCCCCCTTGAGGACGTCGTGTTCCAGGTTCATCCGGTCTTCCAGGAGCTTGACCATGGCGAGGAAGATGCTCGTGTCCCCCGTCCAGAGGAAAACCCCGTCCACCCCCGCCCGGACCAGGGCGGCCTCCCTGCGGCGGAGTCTCTCCCGGTCCCAGGAAAGAATCGTCGTGGGGACCTGGGGATGGGATTCCTTGACCTTGGCGATGAACTCCACCGGGTCCATGTCGGGGAGGCGGACCATGCTGACCACCAGGTCGAAGGGCCGGGAGGCCAGGGCCCTGAGGGCCTTCTCCCCCGAGGAGACGCGGGTCACCCTGGGTGGGTAACTCAGGTGGAGGGTCACGTAATCGCTGAAGATCCGCTCCGAGAGCCGGCCGTCCTCCTCCAGGAGGAAGGAGTCGTAGAGGGTGGCCACCAGCAGGATCGCCTTGATCTTGTGGGGCATGAGGTCGTGGAAGCCCAGGAACTTGGGCTGGAGATCCTCGTCGGCGCCGCGCTCGGTTTCCCTCTCCGGATCCATGGGGAGGTCTTCCTTTCTTGATTGTCTTCCCGGGGGTGTCGCGAAGAAGGGGGCCCCCGGGGGGCCCCCTTCCTACAACGCCGGCCCGCCCGGGTCCATGGCGGGATCCGCAAAGAACCGGAGAACCGGCCCGGTCCTCAGACCACGCCCTGCTCCAGCATGGCCTGGGCGACCTTGAGGAAGCCGGCGATGTTGGCGCCGTTCACCAGGTTGTCCGGTGTGCCGTATTTCTCGGCCGTCTCGTAGCAGTTCTTGTGGATCTTGATCATGATGTCGTGGAGCTTGGCGTCCACCTCCTCCCGGGGCCAGGAGGTGCGCATGCTGTTCTGGGACATCTCGAGCCCCGAGACCGCCACGCCGCCGGCGTTGGCCGCCTTGCCCGGGCCGAAGAGGATCTTGTTTTCCAGGAAGAACTTGGTGCCTTCCAGGTCGGTGGGCATGTTGGCCCCTTCGGCCACGGCCATGACGCCGTTCTTGACGAGCATCTGGGCGTCGGGGCCGAGGAGTTCGTTCTGGGTCGCGCAGGGAAGGGCCACCTGGCAGGGAACGCTCCAGACGCCCCGGCCCTCGTGGTATTCCACGCCTGGGAACTTCTCGGCGTATTCCTTGATCCGGCCGCGCTTGACGTTCTTGAGTTCCATGATGAAGTTCAGTTTTTCCCTGTCGATCCCGTCCTTGTCGTAGATCCATCCCGAGGAATCGGAGAGGGTGACCACCTTGGCGCCGAGTTCGATGCACTTCTCCGTGGCATACTGGGCCACGTTGCCCGCCCCCGAGATGGCCACGACCTTTCCCGAGAGGGTTTCGTTGCGGGTCTTGAGCATCTCCTGGGCGAAGTAGACGCAGCCGTAGCCCGTGGCCTCGGGCCGGATGAGGCTTCCGCCCCAGGTCAGGCCCTTTCCCGTGAGGGTTCCGGTGAACTCGTTGCGGATTCTCTTGTATTGGCCGAAGAGATAGCCGATCTCCCTGCCGCCCACGCCGATGTCGCCCGCCGGGACGTCCGTGTCCGGGCCGATGTGGCGGGCCAGCTCGGTCATGAAGGACTGGCAGAAGCGCATGACCTCGTTGTCACTCTTGCCCTTGGGATCGAAATCGGATCCTCCCTTGCCGCCGCCCATGGGGAGGGTGGTCAGCGCGTTCTTGAAGATCTGCTCGAAGCCCAGGAACTTGAGGATGCCAAGGTTTACGGAGGGATGGAATCTCAGCCCGCCCTTGTAGGGGCCGATGGCGCTGTTGAACTCGACGCGGTAGCCCTTGTTGACGTGGATCTTGCCCGAGTCGTCCACCCAGGGCACCCGGAACATGATCACCCTCTCGGGCTCCACGATTCTTTCCAGGATGGCCGCCGCCTGGTACTCGGGGTGCTTGTCCATGGCGAGGGCCAGGGATTCCAATACCTCCTTGACGGCCTGGTGGAACTCGGCCTCGCCGGGGTTCTTCGCCACGACATTGTTGTAGATCGCGCTTACGTCCATGGATCACTCCCGTCTTTTTCCTGAGGAATTAGGGGAAAAGGGAAAGGGCGCCTCCCCGGGAAGGGGAGGCCCCCGCCGTCTTTGTTTCCCCTAACGACGGCATTTTCCCGGTATTTCCCGGGAGTTTCCTACTTTCCCGGGGCCGCAAGGAGGGTTCGGGCTGCTTCGTTCCTCAAGGGGAGGAGGAGGTCCCGGAGGGCTTCCCAGCGGGAGGGATCCACCCGGGAGGCTTGGACCCGGAGCTTCCGGTAGACCCGCACGTTTCGACCCGAGACCCGCACCCTCCGCTCCCGGGAGCCCAGGCCGGGCCTGTCCACCTTCTCTTCCGCGGGCAAAGCGAAGACCCGGGCGCCGGGAGGAAGGGTGATCTCCAGGTCCAGGATCGATTCCCAGGGACCCCTGGGTAAGAGGGTGACCCCCCTGGTCCGGGGAAGGGCCAACCCGCCCAGGAGGGCCGGCGGGGAGCCGGGAAGGAGGGGGAGCACAAAGGGATAGAGCCCCGCCCCGTCGGGCCGGATCTTTCCTCCTTCCAGGTCCATCCGGAAGGAGGCACGGGCTTCTTCCAGGTCCAGGACGGTCAGGTTTCCCGGGCGGGCCCCGCCGAAGAGGGCCGCCAGGCGCCTGGCCGCGGGGCCCAGGCCTTTCAGGGAGGCCTCCAGGTTGTTGAAAGCCTTTCCCTGGAGGATGACTTCCAGGGTCCCCTGGAGTTTTCCCCCGGGCAGGAGATGGATCTTTCCCTCCACCTTCGCGCGCCCGCTTCCTCCCGAGGGAACGGGGGGGCCCAGGAGGGAGGAAGCGCCCGTGAGATCCGCCGGGGAAGGATCGCCCGGGACGCCGCCGGCCCGGATCCAGAGGGCCTTTCCCGAGGGGCTGGTGGCGGCCACCCAGAATTCCGAAGCGGCCTCCATGCAGGGGACCTGGAGCCGGGGGAGGCGGCTCACAGGCGCCACCCGGGCGTCCCTGAAACCGAGGCCCCGGAGGGCCCTGGCCAGGAAGGCCGCCTCCTCCAGGGGGGTGGCGTAGGCGCTCTCCCAGATTCTTTGGGCGGGACGAACGGTCCACCCGAGAAGAGCCGGGGGCCAGTGGATTTCCCTCAGGCCCTCCCGGACCAGCCGGGCCG
>CAYQBW010000266.1:0-4827 GCA_964415725.1 uncultured Planctomycetia bacterium | reverse complement strand
GCGGGGCCGGCGATGAAGGCCAGGGCCTCCTTCTTGGTGTAGCCGAACTTCCGCAGGAACTCGAGCCAGAGGGCCTCGGCGCCCACCACGGCCAGAGGCATGTCGATCCCCGAGAGGGCCATGAAATCGATCTCCCTCTCCCAGCGCTTCCAGCCCCACCAGGGCATGGAGTAACTGAAGGTGCAGAAGTTGAAAGAGAACCCGCAGGCGTAAGGGGAGACCTTGCGGACCTTCCCGACCACGGGCGGCGGAGGGCCGGCCAGGGCGAGCTGGTCGCCGCACCAGGAGACCTGGCACTTTGCGTAGTGTTTGAGATACCAGTAGAGGCCGGAGGCCCGGGCCACGGGGCTCGAGCCCCGCACCAGGATCCGCCCGGCCCGGTCCTCCAGCTCGAACACGTCCCTTCCTTCCTCTTTGGGAAGGGTCTCGAAGAGGAAGTCCCCCGCCCGGTCTCCCAGCACTCTTTTCGCAAGGGCCCGGACGGCCGGGCAGGTCCGGGAGGGACCCCGGGAAGGAGACGAGGAGAAAGAAAAGGGGGCGGCGCAAGCCCCGAGGAGCAGGAAAAGGGCCCAGGAGAAGGCTAGAATCTTCCCGGTCCGCCGGGTTCGGTCTTTTTTTCTCACGGCCCGGCAAGTTTGGAAAACCCTTCCTTGAAAGGAAAACCTTTTTTCCCGGAAACAACGATGAAGACATCTTCTTTCTTTGTCCTATCCGTCCTCCTTCTTTCCTGCCTCTCTTCCTCCGCCCAGGTGTCCCCAAAAGCATGGAAACCGGCGCCCGGCCCCCTCTCCACCCGTTGGGCCCGGGAGGTCTCCCCCAAGAAGGCCCATCCCGAATACCCCAGGCCCCAGATGGTCCGAAAGGACTGGCTGAACCTGAACGGCCTTTGGGACTACGCCCTCCGGCCCAGGCAGGAGGACCGGCCGGCCCGGTTCGACGGGAAGATCCTGGTGCCCTTTCCCGTGGAATCCTCCCTCTCGGGGGCGGGAAGAAAAGTGGATCCCATGAAGGTGGTCTGGTATCGCCGGGTTTTCCGCCTTCCCCGCGAATGGGGGGGGAAACGAATCCTTCTCCACTTCGGAGCCGTGGACTGGGAGGCCCGGGTCTGGGTGAACGGCGTCTACCTGGGTTGCCACAGGGGCGGATACACCCCCTTCACCCTGGAAGCCACGGCCGCCCTCCGGCCCGGGTGGGACCAGGAGGTCCTCGTCGCCGCCTGGGACCCGACGGACGCGGGCTTCCAGCCCCGGGGCAAGCAGGTCCTGAAGCCCCGGGGCATCTGGTATACCCCGACCACAGGCATCTGGCGGACCGTATGGATCGAGCCGGTTCCCCCGGAATCCATCGGCAGGATCGAACTTACGCCGGACCTGGAGAAGGAACGCCTCCTGGTTCGGGTCCGCGGAAGGAACCTCCTCGAAGGGTGCGCCGTGGAGGCTGCGGCCTTCGAGGGGGACAAGGAAGCGGGCCGGGCGGAAGGACTTCCCGGAAAGACTTTCTACATCCGGATCCCCCATCCCAGGACCTGGTCCCCTTCTTCGCCCTTCCTCTACAGGCTCGTGGTCAAGCTCAAGAGAAAAGACAGGGTCCTGGACGAAGTGGAGAGCTACTTCGGCATGCGCTCGATCGCCGTCAAGAAAGGCCCAGCCGGGATGAACCGGCTCTTTCTCAACGGCAGGCCCCTCTTCCAGTTCGGCACCCTGGACCAGGGATTCTGGCCCGACGGAATCTACACGGCCCCAACGGACGAGGCCCTGCGCTACGACCTGGAGGTTCTGAAGAAGCTGGGCTTCAACACGGTCCGAAAACACGTTAAAGTGGAGCCCGCCCGCTGGTATTACTGGTGCGACAAGCTGGGGCTGATGGTCTGGCAGGACATGCCGAGCGGGGACAAGTATATCAGGCCGACCTCCCCGGACATCCACCGGGTGGCCCAGTCGGCCCGGGATTACGAGGCGGAACTCAAGGAAACCGTCGATTTCCTCCGGAACCACCCCTGCCTGGTGATGTGGGTGCCCTTCAACGAGGGATGGGGCCAGTTCGACACGGCCCGGATCGTCTCATGGATCGAACGCTGTGATCCCACAAGACTCGTGGACTGCGCCAGCGGGTGGACCGACAGGGGCGTGGGGAGCGTCCACGACGTCCACGCCTACCCGGGACCGGCCTGTCCGCCCCTGGAGGAAAAACGCGCCGCCGTCCTCGGGGAATTCGGCGGCCTGGGCCTTCCCCTACCAGGCCATACCTGGCTCCGCGAAAAGAGTTGGGGATACAGGAGCTTCAAGGACCAAAAGAGCCTCACCCGGGCCTACGTCGACCTCCTGGCCAAAGTCCGCCTCCTCCAGCCCCTGGGCCTGTCGGCGGCGATCTACACCCAGACCACGGACGTGGAGATCGAAGTCAACGGCCTCCTTACCTACGACAGGGCGGTGATCAAGGTGGACCCCAAGGCCGCGGCCCGGGCGGCGGCCTCACTCTACCTTCCGCCCCCGGTCTTGGAGCCCCTCCTTCCCGACTCCAGGAAGAAAGCCCAAACCTGGGCCTACACCACGAAAGACCCGGGGCCGGGATGGTTCGAGCCCGGTTTCGACGATTCCACCTGGAAGAGGGGACCGGGAGGTTTCGGGGTGAAAAGGACTCCGGGGGCCGTGGTGCGGACCCCCTGGAAGACCCGGGAGATCTGGCTTCGCCGTAGCTTCAGGCTGGAGGAGCTTCCCCCGGGCCGGCTCTGCCTCACCCTCCACCACGACGACGACGTGGAAGTCTACCTGAACGGAAAACTCGCCGCCCGCATCCCGGGATACACGCGGGGCTACATCCTATATCCTCTCCACAGAAATTCTTCGAACTTCTTGAAGAAAGGCGAAAACCTGGTGGCCCTTCACTGCGCGCAAAAGGGAGGAGACCAGTTCATCGACCTGGGGCTCGGAGTTCTTCGCTGACATGTCCTGTTTCGCGCGATCCAATCCAACACCGCTTTTTCACCTTTTCTCCCTGCTGCCAGGGGGCCAGGATGAAGGGGCGCGTTTCCCCGCTGGGAGGTAAAGATGACGGAAAACCTGGCTGAACGAGCCGGCGCTCTCCTGGAGGCCCTCCGGGACCGGCGGCCCCTGGTCCACCACTTGACCAACATGGTGGTGATGAACTTCACGGCCAATGTCACCCTTGCCCTGGGGGCAGCCCCGGTGATGGCTCCCTGCATCGAAGAGGTGGAGGAGATGGTTTCCCTTGCCGGAGCCCTCCTCCTCAACATCGGGACCCTGGACCCGCCCCTGGTGGAGGCCATGATCCGGGCGGCCAAGAAGGCCGGCGGGCTGGGAATCCCCGTGATCCTGGACCCGGTGGGCGCCGGTGCCACCAGGCTCCGCACGGAAGCGGCCCTGCGCATCCTCCGGGAGACGCCGGTCCGGGTGCTCAGGGGAAACGCCGGGGAGGTCCTTACCCTTGCCGGAGAAGGCGGCCTCGTCCGGGGCGTGGATTCCATGGAAGAACTGGGCGAAAGAGAGGAGGCCCTCCGGGCCTTCGCCCAAAAGAGAGGCCTTGTCCTGGCCGTCACGGGAAAGACCGATTTCCTCACCGACGGGAACCGGAGGGTGCGGGTCCGCGGGGGCCACCCCCTCATGGCCCGGGTGACGGGCACGGGATGCGCCGCCACCACCGCCGTGGCCTGTTTTCTCGCCGCCGCCCCGGAAGAACCCCTGGAGGCGGCCGCCGCGGGACTTTCGGCCTTCGGCCTGGCCGGGGAGAAAGCGGCCTCCCTCTCCCAAGGCCCAGGCACCTTCGTCCCCCACCTGCTGGACGCCCTGGCCGCCCTGGATGGGAAGACCCTCGCAAGAGAGGCCCGCTTCGAAGTCTCGCCATGAAGCCCCTGGATCTTACCCTCTACGTGGTGACCGACCCGGTCCTCAAAGGCGACCGCCCCCTGGAGGAAGTCTGCCTGGGCGCCCTGGAAGGAGGCGCCACGGCCCTACAGCTCCGGGACAAGCAGGCCTCCACCCGGTCCCTCCTGGACCAGGCCCGCCTTCTCCTGGATCTTTGCCGGCGGAAAGGCGCCCTTTTCCTCGTAAACGACCGGGTCGACGTGGCCCTGGCGGCGGGGGCCCACGGAGTGCACCTGGGCCAGGAGGACATGCCCCTGGCCGAGGCCCGGAAGATCCTGGGAGAAGAGAAGGTGATCGGCATCTCCGTCCGCACCCCCGGGGAAGCCCGGGCCGCCCTGGAAGGGGGGGCCGATTACGTGGCGGCGAACCTGGTCTTTCCCACCTCCACCAAGACCGACCTGGAGGGCCCTCTCGGCCTCGAAGGCATCCGGGCCCTCCGGGCCGCCGCGGACCTCCCCCTGGTCGCCATCGGCGGCATCCACGAGGGCAACGCCGCCTCCGTGGTGGAAGCCGGCGCCGACGGCGTCGCGGTGGTCTCGGCGGTCATGGCCGCCCCCGATCCGAAGGCCGCGGCCGAGAGGATCCGCCGTTCCGTGATCCATGCCAGGGAGGCGCGCCATGGCCGATAACCTGGAACAACTCGGCGAATTCGGGATCATCGACCTCTTCCGGAAATCCGGGTTTCCTCCCCCGGAGGACGCCTGGGCCGGGATCGGCGACGATTGCGCCGTCCTGGAAGGCCCGCCTGGGGAAAGGATCCTGGTCACCACGGACATGCTCCTGGAGGGGGTCCATTTCCTGCGCAGGGGAACGGGTCCCTACCTCCTGGGATGGAAATCCCTGGCCGTAAACCTCTCCGACCTGGCCGCCGCGGGGGGAAAGCCCTGGGCCGCCCTCCCCGCCCTACGCCTCCCCCGGGGCCTCCGAGTCTCCTCCTTGGAAGCCC
>CAYQBW010000265.1:0-4848 GCA_964415725.1 uncultured Planctomycetia bacterium | reverse complement strand
GTCCAGGGATGCGGGGCCCAGGTGCTCCGCTACCGGAAACACCTGGGGTCCAGGATCCGGGTGATGGCGGACATCCTGGTGAAACACGCCGTTCCCCTGGGAGAGACCGACCCGGCGCGCCTGGCCCGGGATACGGTCTACCGGGGACTGGCCGACGCCCTGGTGGTCACCGGACCCGAGACGGGGAGCCCCGTGGACCCGGGGATCCTGGACGCCGTCCGCCGGGCCCTTCCAAGGGTGCCCTTGCTCGTAGGTTCCGGGGTGACGGCCCAGACGGTGGGAGAGATCCTGGCCAAGGCCGACGGGGTGATTGTCGGGACCTGGCTCAAGAAGGACGGCCGGGTGGACAACCCGGTGGACCCCGACCGGGTGCGCCACCTGGTCCGGAGCCTTTGAGAGGAGGTGCCGCCCTTCCCCTAAGTCCCCCTGGGACAAGGGATTGAAAAAAAATGGATTGCCCCTTGAGTCCCCTAGATCTTGGGGTAAGATGAGTCGTTACCCCCCAGATGATGGGTTTTGGAGGGGTGCGGGCTGGAAGGCCCGTTGGTGGGGCGGGCCTTTGGGCGAGGGCCTTCCCTGGACGCGAAACATGCCAGCAACGAAGGGAGGGAGACAGTGGTCAAGCCGGGGTTCGAGGAAAAGGGCGGGGTGGAGAAGAGCCTGGGCAAGCAGGAGGCGGCCATGGCCGGCAGGAGGAAAAAGGGTGTCGAGCTGAAGCGCCATTTCACCCGGCCCGGCAGGCACCCTTATGACCTCCTCACCTGGGAGAAGAGGAAGGCCACCATCACCTCGTCCACGGGTGAAGTTCTTTTCGAGCAGGACGGCGTGGAGTTCCCCTCCACCTGGTCCCAGCTGGCCACCAACGTGGTGGTGAGCAAGTACTTCAAGGGGGGGCTGGGCACTCCCCAGAGGGAGACGAGCCTCAAGCAGGTGATCGACCGGGTGGTCCGCACCCTGTCCGCCTGGGGAAAGGAGCAAGGCTACCTGGCGGACCCGGAGACGGCGGAGACCTTCGAGATGGAACTCACCCACGTGCTGGTGAACCAGGTGGCGGCCTTCAACAGCCCGGTCTGGTTCAACGTGGGCATCGAGAAGCGCCCCCAGTGCTCGGCCTGCTTCATCAATTCCGTGGAAGACACGATGGACTCCATCCTCAACCTGGCCCACACGGAGGGAATGCTCTTCAAGTATGGGTCCGGCACGGGGACCAACTTTTCCACCCTCCGCTCCTCCAAGGAAAAGCTTTCCACCGGCGGCACTCCTTCCGGTCCTGTTTCCTTCATGAAAGGCTTCGACGCCTTCGCCGGGGTGATCAAGTCGGGGGGGCGCACCCGGCGGGCCGCCAAGATGGTGATCCTCAACGTGGATCACCCGGACATCGTGGAATTCATCGAGTCCAAGGAAAAAGAAGAGCGGAAGGCCTGGAAGCTCATCGAGGCCGGGTATGACGGCTCCTTCGGGGGCGAGGCCTACTCGTCGGTCTTCTTCCAGAATTCCAACAACTCCGTCCGGGTCACGGATGAGTTCATGAAAGCCGTGGAAGAGGACCGGGAATGGTCCACCCGGGCCGTTACCACGGGCGAGGTGGTGGAGACCTTCCGCGCCAGGGACCTGATGAAAAAGATCGCCCAGGCGGCCCACCTTTGCGGAGACCCGGGCCTCCAGTTCGACACCACCATCAACAAGTGGCATACCTGCAAGGCCTCGGGGAGGATAAACGCCTCCAACCCCTGCAGCGAATTCATGTTCCTCGACGACTCGGCCTGCAACCTGGCGAGCCTGAACCTGATGAAGTTCAGGAAGCCCGACGGCACCTTCGACATCCCGGCTTTCCGCCAGGCCGTGCGGATCATGCTGCTGGCCCAGGAGATCATCGTGGACCCGGCCTTCTATCCCACCCGGCCCATCGAGAAGAACAGCCGGCTCTTCCGCCCCTTGGGCCTGGGATACGCCAACCTGGGAGCCCTCCTCATGTCGCTGGGCCTTCCCTACGATTCCAAGGAGGGAAACAACTACGCCGCCGCCCTCACCTCCCTGCTCACGGGCGAGGCCTACAAGGTCTCGGCGGAGATCGCCGCCGCCGTCGGGCCCTTCCAGGAATTCGAGAAGAACCGGGAGTCCATGCTGGAGGTGATGGAACTCCACAGGAAGGCCGCCCTGGAGATCGGCTCCGAGGGAGTTCCGGCGGAGTTGCTGGACGCGGCCCGGTCCGTCTGGTCTTCGGTGGTCGAAAAAGGGTCCCTCTTCGGTTTCCGGAACGCCCAGGTCACGGTGCTGGCGCCCACGGGGACCATCGGGTTCATGATGGATTGCGACACCACCGGGATCGAGCCGGACATCGCCCTGGTGAAATTCAAGAGACTCGTGGGCGGGGGGCTCCTCAAGATCGTCAACCAGACCGTGCCCATGGCCTTGAAGAGGCTTGGGTATACGGATGACCAGGTCACCGACATCATGGCCTGGCTGGAGGAGCACGGCACCATCGAGGGGGCGCCGGGACTCAAGGAGGAGCACCTGCCCGTCTTCGACTGCGCCCTCCGGCCCAGGAAGGGAACCCGGGCCATCTCCTACATGGGCCACCTCCGGATGATGGCCGCGGTCCAGCCCTTCCTTTCGGGGGCCATCTCCAAGACGGTGAACCTGCCGGAGAACACCACCCCCGAGGAGATCGAGGAAGTCTACATGGAGGCCTGGCGGATGGGCCTCAAGGCGGTGGCCATCTACAGGGAGAACAGCAAGCGCACCCAGCCTCTCTCCACCTCCCGGGAGGAGAAGACCGAGCCGGCCGCCGGCAGGCCCCGGCGAAGGCGCCTTCCCATGACGCGGAAGTCCCTGACCCACAAGTTCTCCATCGCCGGCCACGAGGGCTACATCACCGTCGGGATGTATGACGACGGCAAGCCCGGGGAGATGTTCGTAAAGATGGCCAAGGAGGGGACGGTGGTCTCGGGGCTCATGGACTCCCTGGCCACGGTCACGTCCATCGCCCTCCAGTATGGCGTGCCCCTGGAAGTGCTGGTGGCGAAGTTCGCCCATACCCGGTTCGAGCCCTCGGGGATCACCCCCAACCCGGAGATTCGCTTCGCCAAGTCCATCATGGACTACGTGGGCCGGTGGCTGGCCCTCACCTTCCTGCCGCCGGAGAAACAACCCACCGGCAAGGGGATGTGGCACCCCCTGGAGAACCACGAGGACGAGGAAGGCTCCGCCGGGTCGAAGAAGGCCCTTCCTTCCGGGGCCGGCGGGGGAGAGGAGTCCGCCTTCGTGCCCCAGGCGGACGCGCCGGTGTGCGACAAGTGCGGGAGCCTCATGATCCGCAACGGCGCCTGCTACAAGTGCCCCAACTGCGGAGAGACCTCGGGCTGCTCCTGATTGGGCCCGGAGGGCCTCCACTCCGGAGCCCCCCGGCCACGGCCGGGGGGCTCCAGGTTTCCGTGGGATTCGGGCCGGCCTTGGGGGATAATCCCGGCCATGAGAAGAACGAAGCGGTGGGGCGGCTTTTTTTTCCTGGCCCTCGGGCTTCTCGGGGCCTGGCCTGGGGCGGGCCGGCTTCGGGCCCAGGACGTCCTGGATCTTACGGAAATCAGGAATCCGCCGAGGTTCACTCCCACCATGGGATTCCTCCGGGCGGGCTACACCTTTTCCTTCCCCTCGGGGGAGGCCAAGGACCGGGAGAAGCGGGGCGATTCCTTTCCCGATCTCTCCTTCTACTACATCACCGACAAGATGTTCGGGAAGGCCGCGAATTTCACCTTCTACGGCGGCCGGGAGGGAGCCTACCTCTCCATGGGCCAGCCCGCCTTCAACCTCAGGGGCGTGCGCACGAGGATGGAATTCTGGTACCGGCCCTGGACCTTCTACAGGGAGGGTTTCTATGACGGGAACAAGTTCATCCCCACCCTGCAATACAAGGGCAAAGAATACCGGGGGCGCCTGGGCGTGCTCTTCCCCGCTACCTCCCGGGGGAATACCTTCGCCGAGGTGGCGGCCTACTGGGGCAGGAACCGCTTCAGCCGATCCTCCCAGACGAAGGACCCCTCCAACCTCTACATGATCCCCGACGACTACCAGGCGGCAGGGGTGAGGGTTTCCCTGGAGACGGGCAAGGTCCTCTACGACCGCTACACGGGGCTCCCCAACGGCGGCGCCCTTCTCACCGTGTGGGGGGAGAGGGAGGTCAACGACGCCAGCGGCGAGTTCGGGACGCCTGGGTGGGAGAGTTCCCTGCCCAGCAAGTTCTGGAGGGCCGGGGGAAGGTTGAGCTATTACTACCCGGCCGACAAGGACCAGGTCCTGGAATTCCACGCCGTGGGGCGCTACTTCGACAAGGAGGACCGGATCCTCACCTACGACGCCAGCAAGCCCATCGGGAACAGGTTCGTGCAGGCCAACCTGGGATACAGGTGGCACATGAGCGACACCATGTACGTGCTCCCTTTCCTCACGGCCCAGTACGTGCGGGTGGCCGACGAGTTCAACCAGAGCCAGGACGAGAAGTTCTTCTTCGGCGGGGGGTTCAGCTTCCGCTGGTCCCTGGGCAAGAAGGTGAGTTTCTACGTGGATTATTCCTACTTGTCCAACGAGTCACGGGAGCCCGTGGGAATCCACAAAGATTATTTCTCCGAACACCGCCTCTCCACGGGGCTCGAGATCACCTTCGGCGGCCTGTGAGGCGGGAAGCCGCGCGCGAGGAAGCCAGGCGTCCGTCCGGGCTGAGGCCAAGGCCCCGTCCCCTTCAGGCAGGAGCGATCCCCCCGGAGACCTCCCGGGCCTTCCCGAAATCTTACAAAACCCAGGTGACCCTCTCTCCAAACGCCCCACGAATGGGGTGGCGGGCGGGGGATGGTG
>CAYQBW010000264.1:0-4854 GCA_964415725.1 uncultured Planctomycetia bacterium | reverse complement strand
GGCGCCGGGACGGGTCCGCTGGGGGGGATGCGCTTTCGATCTCTCCAAGGGCCAATCCCTGAAGATCCAGGCCTTCCGCAACCTGCCTTTCAAAGTGATCCGGGAGGAGACGGGGCTCGGGTCCGCCTCCTTCGGGAAGAGTCGTAAGTGAAACCGAAACACGTATGAAACTGAAAGGTCCGCGTTCATGGAAAGAGCCCTCGTAACCGGAGGGGCCGGGTTCCTCGGCTCCCATCTCTGCGACGCCCTCCTCGACAAGGGGATCGAGGTGGTCTGCATGGACAACCTCATTACGGGCAACCTGAAGAACATCGAGCACCTTGTGGGCCGGGACCATTTCGTCTTCGTCAAGCATGATGTCTGCAACTTCATCCACGTGCCCGGGAAACTGGATTACATCCTCCACTTCGCCTCACCGGCGAGTCCCAAGGACTACCTGGAACTTCCCATCCAGACCCTGAAGGTGGGGAGTCTCGGGACCCACAAGGCCCTGGGCCTTGCCAAGGAGAGGAAGGCCCGCTTTCTTTTGGCCTCCACCTCGGAGGTCTACGGGGATCCCAACGTGCACCCCCAGCCCGAGACCTACTGGGGCAACGTCAATCCCGTGGGCCCCCGGGGAGTCTACGACGAGGCGAAACGCTTCGCCGAGGCCCTGGTGATGGCCTACCACCGTTACCACGGGGTGGACACGCGCATCGTGAGGATCTTCAACACCTACGGGCCCCGCATGCGGTTGAACGACGGCAGGGCCCTTCCCGCTTTCATGAGCCAGGGCCTGGAAGGCAAGCCCATCACGGTCTTCGGCGACGGCTCCCAGACCAGGTCCTTCACCTACGTCGAGGACCTGGTGGACGGCATCCTGAAGCTCCTCTTCTCCAGCGAGACGGACCCGGTGAACATCGGCAACCCCAGGGAGATGACGATCCTCGAGTTCGCCGAGCTGGTCCGGAAGTTGACGGGCTCCAAGAGCGAGATCGTCTTCAGGCCCCTTCCCGAGGACGACCCCAAGATCCGCCAGCCCGATATCACCAAGGCCCGGGAGGTCCTGGGCTGGGAGCCCAAGGTCCAGGTGGAGGAGGGGCTCAAGATCACCTTGGAATACTTCCGGAAGGTGCTCGAGGAAGAGAAGGCGGGAAAAGAGGGCTGAGGGGAAAGGACGAGGCATGACACTCTACCTGGTGACGGGCGGCGCGGGGTTCATCGGTTCCCACCTGGTGCGGGGCCTCCTGGAGCGGGGGGACTCGGCCCGGGTCCTGGACGATTTCTCCTCGGGAAAACGGGAGAACCTGGAGGGGCTGGGCGCGGGGCTGAAAGTCCGGGAAGGCGATCTCAGGGACCTGGAGGCCGTCAAGGAGGCGGTCTCGGGGTGCGCGGGGGTCTTCCACCTGGGGGCCCGGCCTTCGGTGGTCCGCTCCGTGGAGGATCCCCTGACCTGCTGGGACGTAAACCTGATGGGGACGGTCCACGTGATCGAAGCGGCCCGGGCGGAGGGGGCCAAGGTGGTCTTCGCCGGTTCCTCCTCGGCCTACGGCGACGTGCCGGGAATCCCCAAGAGGGAGGACGCCCCCTTGAAGCCCCTTTCTCCTTACGCCGCCTCCAAGGTGGCCGGGGAATTCGCCCTCAAGGCCAGCTGCGAGGTCCACGGGCTCCAGGCGGTGATCCTCCGCTTCTTCAATGTCTTCGGGCCCCGCCAGGTGCCGGACTCCCCTTACAGCGGGGTGATCGCCAAGTTCACGGGCCTTCTTCTCGCCGGAAAGCAACCGGTCATCGACGGGGACGGGACCCAGTCCAGGGATTTTACCTACGTGGCCAACGTGGTGGACGGTTGCCTGCGCGCCATGGACAGGGAGGTGCCCCCCGGCGAGGTGATCAACCTGGCCTGCGGGGACAGGATCACGGTCCTCGAACTCTTCCGGACACTGCGGGACGCCCTGGGCTCCGGCGTGGAGCCCAGGTTCGGTCCTCCCCGGCCCGGCGACGTGCCGCACTCCCAAGCGGATATCACCAAGGCCCGGGAACTCCTGGGGTTCGAACCGATCGTCTCCTTCCGTGAAGGCATAGAGAAGACCCTGGCTTGGTACAAGGAGAACCTGTGATGAAAGGCGTCATCCTGGCGGGAGGACTCGGCACCCGGCTTCATCCGCTGACGAGGGTCACCAACAAGCACCTGCTCCCGGTGTACGACAAGCCCATGATCTACTACCCCATCCAGACCCTGGTGAACGCCGGGATCCGGGACATCCTGGTGGTGACCGGGGGAAACAACGCCGGGGATTTTCTCAGGCTTCTGGGAAACGGGAAGGAATTCGGTCTCGAGGAAATCCACTACACCTACCAGGAAGGCGAGGGCGGGATCGCCCAGGCCCTGGGCCTGGCGGAGCACTTCGCCGACGGGGAGAAGATCTGCGTGATCCTCGGGGACAACCTGATCGAGAAGAACATCGTCAAGGCGGCCCGGGATTTCGAGGCCCAGCCCGAGGGGGCCAAGATCATCCTCAAGGAGGTGCCCGACCCCCAGAGGTTCGGCGTGGCCGTCCGCGAGGGCGACCGGGTGGTGGAGATCCTGGAGAAGCCGGAGAATCCGCCTTCGAACCTTGCCGTGATCGGGATCTATTTCTACGACGAAAAGGTCTTCGAGATCGTCAAGGGGTTGAAACCTTCCGCCCGGGGCGAGCTGGAGATCACCGACGTGAACAACGCCTACATCGCCCGGGGAACCATGACCTGGGAGATCCTGGACGGATGGTGGACCGACGCGGGAACCATCGCCTCCCTCTACCGGGCCACCCGGCTCGTGGCCGAGGGAGGCGCCAACAAGATGGACGGTTGAGGAGGTTCCGGTGAAAGCGGTGGTGACGGGAAGCCGGGGGCAACTGGGCAAGGCGCTTCTCGAGGAAGGGAAGCGGCGCGGAGTGGAAACCCTCGGCTTCGATCTTCCCGAGGTGGATATCCGGGACGGGGCGGCCGTGGAGGAGTTCCTCCTCCGGGAGAAGCCCGACTGGGTCTTTCATTGCGCCGCCCGGACCGACGTGGACGGCTGCGAGAAGGACCGGGACGAAGTCTTCCGGGTCAACGTGGAGGGCTCCCTCAACGTGCTTGCGGCGAGCCGCAAGTCCGGGGCCAGGTTCCTCCTGGTCAGCACCGATTTCGTCTTCGACGGCGGGAAGGACGCTCCTTACACCGAGGAAGACCCGGTGAATCCCTTGTGCGTCTACGGGCTTTCCAAGGCCGAGGCGGAAAAGGCCTGCCTGGGCGAATGGCCCGGGGGAACCTGGATCGCCAGGACCCAGTGGCTCTACGGGCCCGGGGGACGGCACTTCCCCGGGGCCATCCTGAAGAAAGCCGCCGCCGGGGAGGATCTCCGGGTCGTGGACGACCAGGTGGGGTGCCCGACTCTCACGACGGACCTGGCGGGGATGCTCCTGGAGCTGGCTTCCTCGGACGCCCCCCCCGGAATCTACCACGCCTCCAACGAGGGAAGGGCGAGCTGGTTCGAATTCGCCCAGGCCGCCCTGGAGATCGGGGGGTTCTTCCGCACCCGGATGGAGCCCGTCTCCTCGGCGGACCTGGACCTTCCCGCCTCCAGGCCGGCCTTCTCCGTTCTTTCCAAGGAAAAGTTGAAGAAGGTCACGGGCATGGAGATCCGCCCGTGGAAGAAGGCCCTGGAGGACTACCTGGTCAGGATGGGGGGGCTGGAGGAAATTCTTCCCCCCAGGGAGGATGGAGCGCGGTGAAGAGATTGATCGTCACGGGAGGGGCCGGGTTCATCGGGTCCAACTTCATCCGTATGGCCCTGGATGAATTACCCGGCTGGAAGATCGTCAACCTGGACGCCTTGACCTACGCGGGGAACCTGGAGAACCTCTCGGACGTGGAGGACCGGGAGAACTACGAGTTCGTGAAGGCCGACATCACCAACCCGGAAGAGCTGGACCGGGTCTTCGCCGGGGGGGCCGACGGGGTGGTGCACTTCGCGGCCGAGAGCCATGTGGACCGGTCCGTCCTGGACCCGAGCGCCTTCGTCCGGACCAACGTGGTAGGCACCCAGAACCTTCTCAACGCAGCGAGGAAGCACGGGACGGAGCGTTTTCTCCACGTTTCCACCGACGAGGTCTACGGGTCCCTCGGGCCCGAGGGCTACTTCACCGAGGAGACGCCCCTGGCCCCCAACTCTCCCTACTCGGCCTCCAAGGCGGGCTCGGACCTGCTGGTCCGGGCCGCCTGGCATACCCACGGCTTTCCCGCGGTGATCACCAGGTGCTCCAACAACTACGGCCCCTACCAGTTTCCGGAAAAACTGATTCCCCTGATGATCACCAACGCCCTGGAGGACAAGCCACTGCCCGTATACGGGGACGGCGCAAACATCCGGGACTGGATCCACGTGGAGGACCATTGCCGGGCCCTCCTCCTGGTCTTCCTCTCGGGGGAGCCGGGGGAGGTCTACAACATCGGCGGGAACGCCGAGAGGACCAATATCCACGTGGTGGAGGAAATACTCCGGATCCTGGGCAAACCCAGGGACCTGATCACCTTCGTGAAGGACCGCCCGGGCCACGACAGGCGATACGCCATCGATTCCACCAAGATCCGGGAGAAGCTCGGGTGGAAACCTTCGCGTGATTTCGAGGAGGGCCTGGAGGAGACGGTTCGCTGGTACGTGGACCACCCTTCCTGGTGGAAGAGGGTCAAGAGCGGGGAATACCTGGAGTATTATGAAAAACAATACCGTGACAGGCTCGGGGGTTGAGGCCGCGCCGGGCGGCGCCGGTCGGCCTTGGGGCCCGACGATCTCTGGGAGGCGGAACATGGCCAGGACGGGGATCCTCGTCTTCTACGCCCTTCTCCTCTCCA
>CAYQBW010000263.1:0-4902 GCA_964415725.1 uncultured Planctomycetia bacterium | reverse complement strand
GGAAAGTCCCGCTTTCCGTCTAAGATGTCATTTCACCCAACGTAGCGATTTGGACCGCTGAAAGGCCTCCTCCCGGGCTCCGTGGAGTCTCGTTTCCGGGGGAACCCTTTTGAGCGATAGTTTCCGTCTTTCTTGTTTCGAATTGCTTTTCCTAGGATTTCCTTGCCTTTCCCTCTTCTCTTGTTTCCCGGGAGGTTTTTTTCCTCCAGGGGTCTTCCTCGCGGGGAGAAAGGCCCGCGGCGGGAGACGGCGTTCGGCTCTTTTACATCGGTGGAGGGCAGCATGAAGCTTTTTATTCCTATCTCCGCATTTCTTCTCTGAGATGGGATGGGGGCCGCCCAGGGTCCCCCCTCGGTCAATACGGGATCGGAGGTCCAGATGAACCGGCCGGGGAGCCCCAAGGACGAGGGGCGGCTCCGCTACGAGGTTCCGCCTCCCCCCAAGGACGCGGTCCCCGTGCCCATGCCGGGCATGAAGAACCGCGGCGTCACTCCCCCCGGCTTCAAGAACAAGATCGTCTCCTACGACCCCAAGACGGGCGTGGAGAAGACCATGGACATGCCCGATCCCGTCGGGCCGGAGGCGGACTGGGTCACGGGCACGCGGCTACGGAACCAGGTGGGGGAGCCGGAGGCCTGGAACCACGGGCTCACCCGGATCACCGGCACCGCTTTCCCCTGGTCCACGGCCTGCAAGGTCTTCATGACCATCGGGACCAAGAACTACATCGCCTCCGCGTCGATGATCGACATGAAGCACGCCCTCACCGCGGGCCACGTGGTCCACGGGGGAAAGAACTCCACCTGGGCCAAGAACGTGCGGGTCTACCCGGCCTGGAACGGCACGGCCAAGGCCTACGGCGGCGCCAACGCGGCAAAGCTCTATTCCTGGACGGGTTGGACCGCCAACAGCGACTGGAACCACGACATGGGGGTGATCCGCCTGGACCGGCCCGTGGGGTGCCTGACGGGATTCCTTGGCTACGGATACAACTCGAACAGCACCTATTACGTGGGCCGCACTTTCAACATGGCGGGTTATCCAGGGAGCGGTTATGCCGGCGCTCCGAACGCCATGTATTACGGGTACGGCACCTACGACGTCATCCAGACCTACCGGCTGAACGCGGCCACCAACTGGCCCTACAGGCCCGGGGGCATGAGCGGGTCGGGCTCCTACTACAAGAGCGGGAGCAGCAGGACCATCCACGCCGTCATGTCCACGGCGACGGTCGCGTCCAAGTGGGGTAAACCCTACCGGAACATCGGCCACACCCGCATGACCAAGTCCAAGTTCCTGAGCATCCGGGACACGATGATTCCCGCCGCATATCCCAAGACCGCGGCGGACTACGTTCCCCTGGCGGTGAAGGTCTCCACTCCCGCCGGCGGAGTGGCGGCGGGGAACCCCGTGCTCAGCATGAACTACCGGGTCTGCAACGCGTCCCTCTTCGACCCGGCGAAGAAGACTTTCCACACCGACGTCTACCTCTCCACCAACGACAACATCTCCACGGCGGACGTAAAGATCCAGAGACACGCCTTCACCTGGGACTTCGGCAAGAAGTCGAGCGTCACCGTGAACGTCTCCGCCAAGCCCGTCATCCCCTGCACCACGAAACCGGGGACCTACTGGATCGGGGTGATCCTGGACGAGAAGGACTACAACACGGCGAACAACGACACCGACGGCTGGGACGCGGCGAAGATCACCGTGCTGAAGCCGGCCGCCACGGCCCCCTCGGGGCTGGAGTGCAAGGAGGGCAACTCCTACCACCACATTCCCACCCGCTACGCGCCGGCCCGCTCCCAGCAGCTCTTCGACGCCTCGATTCTCGGCGGGTTGAAGACGGGGCTCATCAAGAGCATCGGCTTCCGGCGCAACGGGACCACCTCCTCCACCTACACGGCCCACAAGTTCTACATGACCGTCCACATGGCCGCCTACAAGGTGAAGGGCGCCGCCGGGTGGACGCGGACGAGCTTCAAGGCCAACTACGCGGGAACGGATTACAAGCTCGTGGCCCTCAAGAGGCTGGTGAGCTTCCCCGCCGCCGCGAAACCCGCCTCGCCCCCCGCGCCCTTCAGCGCGATCGTTCCATTCAACTATCCTTTCGCATACGTGAAAGGAAGGAACCTGCTCGTCCAGTTCGACACGTCGAACTACCCGAGCGGGAACGGAAACTACAACTGGTATACCGACGCCCAGTATTACAACTCCTTCGCCAAGAGCGGAAAGGTGGTGAAATACGGCAAGGGATGCCCTTCGGGCCTGACCCTCAACGGCTACGCCCCGCCCATCAATGGAATCTCCAAGCTCTACTGGTACTGGTATTCCAAGGGCGGATACCACACGCCGGCCATGGCGATCCTGGGCGTGAGCAGGACCAAGTGGGGCTTCCTGACCCTTCCCTTCCCGCTGGCGGGAATGGGCGCTCCGGGATGCTTTCTTAACACCGACGTGGTCCTGGCCTTCGTGGGCTTTACCGACCCCTCGGGAGTCAATGGCCGCTACCGGGTGGATCTGCCGGTCCCCTACGATCCCCTCCTCGCCGGGGGGGTGGTGTACGGGCAGACCCTGGTCTTCGACAAGAACTACAACACCCTTGGAGTCAGGGCCTCGGAAGGGCTCAAGTTCACTCTCGGCACCTACATGAAGCCCAGGCCGGCCCTCCACCTCTACAGCTACTACCTGGGCGGGGCTCCACCCTTCCCGGACAAGCCTTACTACTACAGCTACTCCGTAAGCGTCCTCCAGCTCGGAGGAATGTAAGCTTGGAAACAATCCCCCCCGGCGCGCCCTTCCCCGGCGCGCCGGGGGAGGATCCCGCGATCCAGGGACCCGGGAAAAGGGCCGACAGCCCTCTTCCCGGGCCTTTCTTCTTGATCACCGGGTAGACTGGGCCGGATGAAAACCCTCTTCCTCCTTTCCCTTCTTCTCTTCCCCCAGGCTTCTCCGCCCGACCCGGCCGCCCTGGAACGGAAGGCGGTGGAGCTCGAAACCCGGGGGAAATTCGCCGAGGCGGTTCCCCTTCTCGAAAAGGCGCTCCGGCTTCGGGAAAAGAAGCTGGGCCCAGGCGACCAGCTCGTGGGCCGCACCCTCTACAGCCTCTCCTACGCCCTCTCCCGGGCCGGGCGGCACAAGGAAGCCCTGGAGGCGGGAAGGCGCGCCCTGGCCGTCGCCCGCCGCGCCGGCGACCCCTCTCCGGGGACGGCCATGACCCGCAGGAACCTGGCGGAGATCTGCGAGAAGGCCGGCCTCCTTACGGAGGCGCGGAAACTGGCCGAGAGGGCGGTGGGGGATTTCGAGAAGGTGGGCGGCAAGAACCTGGACGCCGCCCGGGCCCGGGAATACGCCGGCAAGCTCGCCCTCCGGGCGGGGGACCTGGAAAGAGCCAAGGAGCACTGGACCTGGGCCTTGGCCATCTACGAGCGGCTTCTGGGGAGGAAGTTCCCGGCCAGGCTCGGCCCTCCCATGACCGGCCTGGCCTCGATCCTTGCCCGGGAAGGAAAGCCTGACGCGGCCCTCGCCCTTTACCGAAGGGCCTTGGGCCTCCTGGCGGGAAAGGAGGAAAAGGGAGCCCGGGCGGCCCTGGAGGGGATCTTCTCCCTTCTTCTCTCCCTGGGAGAGAGGGAGGAAGCGGGCCGGGTCCTGGAGGCGCTGTTTGGAAAAATCCCCCAGGGAGGAAAAAGGGGAGACTTCCCTTCGGAGGCCCTCCTGGGCCGGGCCCGGCTCTGGCTCTCCCTTGGGCGGGCGGCCGAATCCGAGGCGTGGCTGGATTTGCTTTCTCCCGGAAAGAAGCCCGTCCGGGTCGAGGGCCTTGGAAGATTCCTCCGGGCCCGGGCCCTGGCCATGGAAGGAAAGTGGAAGGAGGCCCGGGTCGCCTGTGAAACCGCCCGGCGCCTTCTCGGGGGAGGGGAGAAGGAGGGATTCCATCCGGACCTGGTGGAGGTGGACCTCCTCCTGGCGGAGGTTCTTCAGGCTTTGGGGAAGCCGGAGGAGGGGGGGGCGATCCTCCGCCCCCTCATGGAGGTCCAAAGGAGCCTCCTCGGCGAGGACTCGCCCCACCTGGCGCCCACCTTCCTGGGCCTCGCCGGGGCGGAGCTGGACTCCCGGGGCTGCACGCCCGAACTCCTGGACTACCTGGAGATGGCCGAGGCTTCCCTGGCCCACACTCCCCCGGAAGGGCTGGCCGCGGCATGCAGGGAGGAGCGGTGGGGTTTCGGCCGCTCCTTGTGGGACCCCCTGGAACGTGGCTGGGCGCGGCTGGCGCAAAAAAGGCCGGAACGCTTCGCCCGGGCCTTCCGGGCCCTGGACCGGCTCCGGGAACGCTCCCTCCTGGAGGGCTTGGCTCCATGGGTCGGGGCGGAAGCCCTTGGGAATCCTGCCCTGCGGAAATACCTGGATCTCCTCCGGGCGGAGGAGCAGGGGGAATATCCCCCGCGAAAACGGCGGGAACTCCTGGAGAAACTCGGCGCCGCCGCCGGGGGGCTCCGGCGTTGCGGGTCCCCCTGGGCGGACTTGCTGGCGCCGGCGGGGGCCGGGCCGGACCGGGTCCGGGCGGCCCTGGGAAAGGAGGACGTCCTGGTCCGGTTCGTTTGGACCTCCAGGAGAGTCTGGTGTCTTCTCGTGTCCAAGGACCCGAAGAAGGACGGCGTCTTCGCCCTGGGGCCTGCCTCCTCTTTCGAATCCCTGATGGCGCGTTTCCTCGCGGGGGACCGGCCGGCCCTGGCCGGCTTCTCCCGCCTTCTTTCGGGTCCCCTGGGGCGGGCTCCAAGGGCGGGCGGCACCCTGGTGGTGGTCCCCGACGGGCTCCTGGCCTTTCTTCCCTTCGAAGCCCTTCCAGGCCCGGCCGGCCGGCCCCTGGCCCTTCGGGCCCGGGTGGTCTACGCCGTCTCGGCC
>CAYQBW010000262.1:0-4905 GCA_964415725.1 uncultured Planctomycetia bacterium | reverse complement strand
GGTGGGAGGCTTGCTCCGCAGGGTCCCGCCGGGGCCCTTCACCTTTCCCCCGCCCTGGACGCCGAACCCCGGGATGATCCGGTGGAACACCGTCCCCTCGTAGAAACCCTCCAGGCAGTAGGTCAGGAAGTTCCGGACCGTCTTGGGCGCCTTCTCGGCGTCCAGGGTGATCTCGAAAGTTCCCAGGTTGGTGGTGATCGCCACCACGGGATGCTTGCCGAAGTCCTCGGGCTTGGCCTTGGGCCGGGCCGGCTGGGAGGCCTCCCTTCCGGCGCTCTTTCCCGCCCCGCCGCCGGGAGCCTCCGCGGCCCGGTCGGAAGGCGGGGAGGAGGCGCCCTTCCCCGGAGCGGGAGTTTCATGAGAGCAGGAGCCCAGAAAGAAAAGAACCGCCAGGGCGGGGAACATCCACTTGCCTGCTGATTTCATGGGAATCCCTCACAAATTCGTGGTTCTCCGGTATCTTCAGGAAGGGCTTCCATGAAGTCAAAGGAACGAAAAGGGCAAGAAGAGCGTGGAGGGACCCGAGAGTGGAGGACAAAGAGGACAAGGCCGGAGAACCCCGGGAGCTTTCCATGGCCCGAGTGCTTCGCATCGCCCAGGAAGCCGAGGGATTCATGGAACTGGGCCTCTTCCACCGGGCCCTGGAGAGGGCGGAGAAGCTCCTTTCCTCCCGGGCGGGACGCCAGGCCGGGCTTTCCCTCAAGGCGGAGTGCTACCGGCAGGCCAACCGCTTCGCCGAGGCCATCCCCGTCCTGGAAGAGGCTCTCAAGGAATGGCCCGACGACGAGAGCCTCTGGGTGAACATGGGATGGTGCCGGAAAAGGACGGGCCGGCTGGACCTGGCCATCCAGGCCATGGAGGAACTCCTTGCCCGCCAGCCCGAGAGTCCCATCGGGCACTACAACCTGGCCTGCTACCTGGCCCTGGCCGGGGAGAAGGAGAGGTGCCTGGGAGAGCTCCGCCTGGCCTTCGAGCTGGATCCTTCGTTCAAGGAGCTGGCCCGGGAGGAGTCGGACTTCGATTCCCTGAGAGACGACCCGGAGTTCCAGAAACTGTTCTGACTCCTCCGTCTCACCCTTCCTCGAGGAGTTCCCTGAGGCCCCGGATCACACCCTCCGCGGGGATGGAGCGCAGGCAGGGCAATCCCTTCCGGTAGTTCCTCCAGAGGGACTCCCGGGAGCAGACCATCATGCACCCCGAACACTCCCGGAACTCCGGGTGGGATAGGACCTTCATCTTTCCCCCGCCGTATCCCCGGGGATAAGGGACGAAGAACCCGAGGTTGCTGGACTGGGCGAGGCAAAGGGCGGGCGTTCCCAGGTGGGCGGCCAGGTGGACCAGGCCGGAATCGAGACCCACGAAGGCCCGGGCCTTTCTCATCAACCGGGCGCAATCCTCCAGGCTGGTCTTCCCCCGGAGGTCGCGGACGTTGCCGGGAAGGGGAGGCCCGAGGGCCGCCGCTTCCCCGGCCGAACCCAAAAGGAGAAAGGTCTCCGAGGGAAAGGCCGAAAAAAGGGCCTTCCATCTTTCCGGGGGATACCTTCGCCTGGGGCTGTTGCTTCCGGCCTGGACCAGGAGGAAGGGTCCCGCCGGGAGTTCTCCCCGGAAGTCGCCCTCCACTCCCAAGTGTGGAAAAAGGTTCTCCTCTCCCGGGAGACGGGCCTCCCCCCCCTCCGGCTCTCCGGCCAGGGCGCGCAGGTATCGGGCCTGGTCCCAAAGAACGTGCAGTTCCTCCGGGTCCCCCTTCCGGGAAAAATCCTTGGGCTGCGGGGGAACCAGAACGCTTCCCTCCGGGAAGGGGCGCCAGGGCGCCAGGTCCGGGGGAGGGGCGTAGCCCTGGTAAAGGAATTTTCTCTCCGCCGGAAGGGCTTCGACCAGGGCGTGGAAATAGAAAAGCCCCCCGAAAAAGAGGTGCAGATCCCCGGCAAGGATCTCCCACCTTCTCCAGACCGAGCGGAGGAAGCGCTCCCGGAAGGCGGGCGAGGTCCACCATTCCCCCGGGGAGAAGGGAAGAAACTCCCGGACCCGCCCCTGGAGCAGGAAAGCCGTCTCCCGCCGGCCGGCCCAGGTGATCCTCTTTCCCGGAAAGATTCTTTCCAGCCTGGCGAGAAAGGGAAGGGAAAGGATCGTGTCGCCCAGCCTTCCCCAGGAGAGGACCAGGACCTCCCCGTCCTCCCGGGGCGGGCCGGCCCCGGCCGCGAAGGCCCGGGTCCACCGCACGGACCGGGAGAAAACCGGGAGATTCCGGCCCCGGTAATAGGCCCGGTAGAGAATCCGATTGAAAGCCTTCCAGGGAAACACCAACCCAGACTCCATGCCCCGCCACTCCACGCCCCATCCCGTCAAAGTCCGGAAAGACCGGAAAACCGGCCGCCTCCCCTTTCTACCATTCCCTCCCTCTCTCCCGCTACAGCCATCACGTCTCCGGCCCCTCGAAGCCGCCCAGTCACATCCAGTCGACCCAATGCCACGCCCGGGCCGAAAATTCGGCCTCCTCCCTTCAGGAAGGGGCCTGAGACCAATCATCCCTCCAGGCTCCTTCCCCGGAACAAGTGTTCAAAGAGGTCTTGAACCGACCCAACCCCAATTGCCTCCAAGCTAAGAGAGTTGGCTACCCCTTCCGGGTCTTGCAAAAAATACATCCTGGACTCACCTTTTAGTACCCCACCGCCCCACTTAAGGATGGAGAGAGAAAAAATCCGCCCTCACCGAACCTGGATTGATTCTGGATACCCGAGCAAATGAAATTCCTTTTTTGGGATTATCCATGAGGTTCTCGAGAAAGACGCCATTCCTTGTCTTTTTCACTTTCTTGATCCCCTTTGTTCTATGGGGGATCTTCGAGGTCACCTACGGCTCAAGGGTTCGACTTCCTGCTGTTCAGGGGCCTCCAAAGGGAAGGGCGGCCAAGGGATTCGTATCCTCTCCCCCGGCGCCGGCCCGGCAAGAAAAGGCCGGGCCGATCCGCCGGGCCTTGGAAGTGAAGCCCGTGTTCCAGGACAGAATCACAATCCAGGTCTTCACTGAGGATGGAAATCCTCTGCCTGGTGCCCAAGTCTTCGCCGTTCCTCCCAACGTGCGTTGGCTTTCCGATTACGGCCAGAAATTAGGGGCCACCGGTCCAAAAGGAAAAATTGCCCTCCCCTGGATTCCTCCCAAGGGCCGGGAAAAAGCTCTCCTTCTGGTAAAAAAGGGTTTTCTGAACCACCCCATCTTTCACCCCCTTCCCGGAAAAAACTACAAAATTCTGATGGAGCCTTCGCCGGAATCCATCCTTTACACGAGAGACCGCTTCGGGGCCCCCATACGAGGGGTCCGGATCGCGATCTCCCGGGAAACCCTCCCGCGAGCTTCTGTCCTTCTGTCCACCAAGAACGAACTCCCGGGCCCGGACATTTCCAAGGCGATCTTTCTCTTCTTCCCGGACCAGGAGGGAGTCGTGAAGATCCAAGGTCCTCCCTCAGGAAAATACCATTTCCGCGCCCTTGCGCCTTCCGATCATCTTTCCATGATTCGAGGCTGCGACACGAACATCATAACCCTTCCTTGTCCCCCCACGGAAATCACCTTCGGCCGGTTCTGGGCGGTGGCCGTCAAGATCAAGAATGACGAGATCCTTGCCTTTCGTAAGACGAGGATAAAGGGTCAGACTCTCAGGTTCTCCGGAATCGGCGACATGCGGATCTTGGAGTCTTCTCTTTCGAGAAAATTCAAAACCCCCCTTGTTTGCGCAGCCGTCCCATCCAAGCCTGGGGTCGCCCCTTCGGTCTTTTTCCAGGTTTGGCTCAAGAAAGCTGGAAAAAAAGAGTTCCGCGTCCGCTTGCGGAAACTGGACGACTCTTTCAAACCTCTCGTCTATTCCTTCCCTCCAAAGGAGGGAGGGGCTTTCGGTGAAGTCCTGATCCAGGTGGATCCTTCCCATCCTTTCTTACAAAACATCCCCTTCGACGCCGTTTCCCCATCTAAAACGAGCCCCCTTCCCATGGTCTGCAGGAAAATCGTCCTTGGAAAAAGAATGTCCCTTCCTCCCGGCGAATACAAAATTCAAAGCTGGGGAAGAAACGGACAAAAAATACTCTCGGAAGAACTCGACCCGAAAAGTTTCACGGTCAAGCGGGGGAAACTTACAAATGTGGTGCTTTCCCTAAAAACGGAAGTGGCACCTCTTAAGCTGGTCCCTCTGAATCCGGACGGGAGCTTCAACAAAAACACCTGGGTCTATTTTCAGAAGGGGGGATCCACGAAATGGTACAGGGTCCCAAAGAGAAAGAAGGACGAGATCTTCTATCTGACCTGCGGCCTATGGGAGATACTCTTCGATGCTCCGGGTATGAAAAAGGGCTCCCTCTTCGTCGACGTTCGTCCCTCCAAGAAACCCATCGCCGTCGAACTCCACTTGAGGAGGGAGAAACGTGAATAAGGCTTCCGCTCTCCCGGCATTTTCCGGCCTGGTCTTCCTTTCCCTGGGCTTGATCAAGATCCTTTCCGGTTACCGGGAGAATTCAATGCTCTCAGAAACGGCCCATTATTTTCTTTCTTTTTCCGAAATCTTCCTCGGCATTTCCTTTTGGACAAAATACAGGAGGTTTTCCTATCCATTGGGGATCATATTCTTCGCCGGATCCCTCCTTCTTCCTTTTGTTTTCCAGCCCCAAGGGTGCGGGTGCGGATGTTTCGGAAGGGCATTTTTTCTGGATAAGCGGACCCACCTCATCCTTTCCTCGCTCCTTGGTTTGTTTTTCTCCCTGGCATGGATCCTTTCCGAACCTTCTTCTCGAACAGGAAAAAGGAAGATCCTCTTTCCACGAAAGAGAGCAATCTGACCCACTTCCTGAATACTTTCAAAACTTGGGTCTTCCGCAGAATCTGCGGAAGACCCGAAGACTCCTATCCCCGGGCCAATAA
>CAYQBW010000261.1:0-4908 GCA_964415725.1 uncultured Planctomycetia bacterium | reverse complement strand
TCAACTCCTCCAGGTAGAGACCGGCGGCGGCACGGGTCTTCCAGGTATGGGGCACGTGGAAGACGAAGACGGGAAGGCCCGGCGCGTCCAGGGCCTCGGCGGCCCGGCGCGCCTGGTCACAGGTGGCGGCGAAAAGGGCCGCGCCGATCCCGCTTTGCCGGAACCGCGCTTCCACCTCCCTTGCGAAGGCGTGGGCGAAGGGACAGCCCCCCCTGGGCAGGCCCTCCTCCAGGGCGGGCCCGCTTCCCGGGAGGACGCGGGAAGGGCGGAAGCCGAAGGCGGCGATCCATTCGGCCGGGAGGAAGGGGGAGGTGTAGGCGATCGATTCTTCCATGGCGCCTGCGGCTCGGGCGGCCCGGGACCCGGCTTCAGCCGTGCCCCGGGACCCGGAGGGTCTCGAAGAGGGCCTCCACCCTCACGGCGATCCGGGCCGAGTCGGAAGGAGAGTAGTCCGTCAGGATACGCAGGTAGGGAATCCCAAGCTCCTCCTCGCAGAGGGCCTTGACCAGGGCCGATTCCACGTCGTAGGTGATGCAGGCCTGCCAGACCAGGTCGATCACGCAGTGGACCCGGAATTCCTTCGCCAGGGAGCGGAGGAGGTCCATCCGCCTCCCGTTTGGGGTCCTCACCGAGCAGGGCATGTGGAAATACTTTTCCGCCAGGGCCCGGAGGGGATCGGCGGCATCCTCGTCCACGTCCTCCACCAGGGGCTTGAGACCCGTGCAGGACTCCTGGGCCACCACGATCCCTCCCGAGTCCTCGATGATCTCCAGGACCCGTTCGGCGCCGTGGACCATGGGGACCCCCGTGAGGAGGACCCGGGGGCGCCGGGCGTGCTCCGCCGGGGCAGGGGCGTCCCTGAGGAGGTCCAGGGCCCGCTCATACATCTCCAGGTCCCCGGGGAGGCACGAGATCGTGCTCTTCATCTCCAAAAGCTGCCTGCCCGTAAGCGGCGGCGGGTCGGCCTTCATGAGGAAGGCCAGCTCCCTCCTGAGGCGGCGCTCCCGGTTCATGAGGCGGATCGCCTCCCGGATCCCCTCCTCGGTAATCTCCCTCCCAAGGCGGGCCTCCAGCTCGGCCTTGAACTTCCGGAGTTCCCGCTCCCAGTGGTCCAGGGCGTCCGGGTCGTCCGCCTTCTGGGGGTATTCCAGGACGTAGAGGGGCCGGTCCCCCGCCAGGAGTTCGAACATCTTTTTCTTGCCGTCGCAGGTGGTGTCCCCGACGAGAAGGTCCGCCGCCTCCAAAAGGGGATTGGAGCGATCCAGGTGGTAACCGAAGGTGGACTTGATCAGGGGGCAGAGGTTGGCCGGAAGGACCTCCTCCGCCTCCTCGGCGGTCCGGGCCGAACCGCCGCAAAGGAGCACGGGAATCCCCCCGGCCGCGAGGATCAGCTCCCTGGGGGTGACCTCGCACATGAAGCCCACCACGGGGCGGCCTTCCTTTTTGCCCTTCTCCGCGTATTCGGCCGAGCGGTCGATCATCCCACCGAACCACTCCAGGGCCTCCGCCGCCGGACCTCCCGCGGGGCGGGCCTGGGAGCCGCACCCGCAGGAGGGCCCGCTCTCTCCGCCGCCGGGACGGGCCGGCCTGGCCCGGCCCAGGGCGTCCCCCACCTCGGGCGGGGAGCAAGGGTCCTTGGGATCGATGGGGGGAAGCTCCCCCCCGCACTTTCCGGCCATTCTCTCTTTTCTCCTGGTCCTTCCGCCCCGGATACCCAGGGCGAATTGGACTCACTCCTTGACGCCCACGAAGAGCCCCTGGGCGATCTTGCCCGCCTTGGCCAGTTCCCCGAGGAAGGCCATCTCCCCCGCCAAGGTCCCGAACAGTTCCTCGTCGAAGCCGATGATCTTCAAGGCGTCGTAGGTGAGTTGCTTGCCCAGCATGCCCAGGTAGAGGTCCACGTAGGGGGCGAACCGGCCCGTGTCCTCGGCCCGCAGGACCTTGCAGCCCTTCTTTTCCATCAGGTCCTTGTAGCCCGGGATGTCCTGGACGCTCGGGAACTTCATGAACGTAAGAAACCGGTCCGCCTCCTCTTCCGAGAGGCCCGCCGGCCCCTCGACCCAGTCGGTGAAGGCGATCACCCCGCCGGGCTTCACGAGCCGGACCGCCTCGGCGAGGAGCTTCTCCTTGTTCTCCACGTAGCACCAGGCGTCCTCGCCCCAGACGAAGTCGGCCTCTCCCCCGGGCAGGCCCGTGTCCGTGGCCTCGGCGTGGACGAAGCGGATCCTGTCCTCCAGGCCCTCGGCCTTCGTATATTCCTCCCCGCGCCGGATCACCTTCTCCGTGGCGTCCACGCCCGTCATGAAGGCGGCCTTGCAGAAACGCACGAGGACCCGCATGCCCGCCCCGTTGCAGCAGCACAGGTCCACGCCCTTCCACCCCTCCCGGATCCCCGCCTTCTCCGCCAGGTCCTTGGAGGAGGTCAGCCCGCCGATGTGGATCTGCTCCCCCATGACCAGCTCCCAGAGGTCCCCCTCGGGTCCGCTGTAGACCCGCCGCACATCCTCGAGCCCCACCCTGGAATTCACTTTCATCGTCTCACTCCTGTTTTCCTTTTGCCTTTCTCAGGGCTTCCACCTGCCTGCCCGCAGACATCGAATGTTCCATCCTACCCCGGCCCAGTCCAAGGAAACCATCCCCTAAATCACGCCGAACATGGATGGTTCAGGAAGGTTCGCCGGGTGCGCCTGGAAACGCTCGCCCTGGCAGATCAAACCGGGCCTTCAACAGGGCATTCATGAATCATTCGGAGCAGGTCACCCGATCTCCACGTCCAGGCCGTTGGACCAGACGGTCCCCAAGGAATTCGCCTTGGGATCGAAGAGCAAGAACTCCATGAAAAGCCGCCCCGGCGGAAGGGAGGCAGGGATGGAAGGTCAAACGTCCACCCCGGCCTCCCCCCGTCCCTGGAGTTCTGAGCGGCCTACGGCCTCTCTCCGCTCCAGGGCCCCCTGTTGCCTGCTTCTTGCCCATCTATGACACCTCCTTTTTGGGGGAAAGATTCCCCCAAATGGGTGTCCAAGGAAATAGTGAACCTACCCACCACCACCCTTTCCGGGGGGCTTGACGGGATGATCCGGCCCTCCCATATTCGGTTCTTGCCCCCTCCTTATTGTCCGCCCTTTTCCTGGAGGATTTGCCATGAGAACCTTTTTCGGCCTGATACTTCTCCTTACCTGGCAGGCCCACCCCCTTCCTGCCCAGACCTCTCCTCCCATCTATCCCGTGGCCTATCCCCAGGACACCACCAAGGGCACTTGCGGGACCCCGGTGCCCTTGGGATTCACTACCAACCCAATCTACGACGAGGCGCGCTTTCAGGAGCTGATCCCCGCCACGCACCTCCCCACTAAAGGAGGGGTGATCCTAGGCATCGCAATAAACTGCCAGACCTACACCGGTGTGGTGCATTACAAGAGCATGTCCCTGGAGATGGGACATACCAAGAGGACCACCCTGGACCCCAACTTTGCCGTCAACCTCACCCAACACGCCCAACCGGTAAAGTTCCTGGCCGCAACCTATGCCAAGCGGGCATGGACCACCATCTTCTTTAGCAGGCCTTTCACTTACAATGGAAAGGACAACCTGGTCCTCCAGTTCAGGAAGGTCTACGACCGGAAGGCTTATCCCTTGCCAGGAATAGTGGCCATGGAGACCTCGGGCGACCCGGGACGAAATGACCTTCCCAAAACGGCCTACACCTTCGGGCCTCTAGGCTCCGGCGCCTCCAACGCCCCCACTGCCAAGTTCCTCCAACCAGCCCCGTTGAAAATTCGTCTCCTCTTCGGGGCCACTCCAACCCTGACTCTCAGGAGCGACCCGGGCGGGGCAAAAAAATATGTCTTCCCCCTGGGCGGGTCCATAAACTTTTCCGTGTATGGCCCTAAGTCCTCCTTCTTCGTCACCTTCATGGACACGGGCTTCCGGAAACCCTTCGCCTTCCCCGGCATCGGGGGTTTCCCCCGGGTCCGACTCAAGTTCATCCTGGCCTACGGCACCGTCCCGGGACCGGCCGCCTGGAAGGTCCCCATCCCGAACAACCCCTCCCTGGTGGGAGCGAGGCTGGTCTACCAGGCCGTCCTGGTGGACCCCCAGTCCCGGATCGATTTCACCAACGCTACGGACAATATCTTCAACCAATAGCCATGATCCAGAGAATCTGGTCGGTCACCTTGACGGTCTCGGACCGGGAGCGGGCCGCCTACTTCTACGAAAAACATCCTCGGCCTGGAAAAAAAGTATCAATACAATGATTACGCCGGGTTCGATTGCGGGGGAGTGGAGACCGGCCTCAAGACCTGGGGCGAGTTCGAACCAACCCGGGCCGGAGAGCCCAGTCTGGACCTTCTCGTGGAGGATCTCGAGGGGACCATGGAAACCCTCCGAAGCCGCGGATCCATTTCATCCGGGGCCCCGATGAGGCCGCCTGGGGCGGCAGGTTCTCCCTCTTCCAGGATCCCGACGGGCACACCCTCCAGCTCACCAGAATCGACTGGCCCCGCTACTTCACCGCCAACGCCGGGGGTTAGGACTACCCTGTACAGGAGAGCCGGGGGGAAGACAAGAAAAGGCCTTCGCCTCCCACTTCGTGCGGTGCACCCGGAAATGAACTTAATCTATGATGATATTCTCCCGGTTCTTCCGGCCGGTGGCCAGGTAGATGTCCTTGGAGCAAAGGACTTTCCCTCGGAGCGCGGCGCTCCGAAGAACGATGGTGTAGAACCCTGGAGGTATCTTCCGTTCCATTGTTCCGTCTTTTCCCAACCGCCCTAAATATGTGGTCCCCCCGGACTTTCCTTTTTTTTTCAGGATGACCCCGACGATTCGGTAATCCTTGATCGAATCGCTGAAGACCTTGAGCGCAAGGACCGCCCTGGGATAGACCTGTATCCTGATCCGCCGGAC
>CAYQBW010000260.1:0-4913 GCA_964415725.1 uncultured Planctomycetia bacterium | reverse complement strand
ACATATGGGTGTGGGGGCCGCCGGGGATGAGGAAGGTCCACTTGTTCCACTGGCCTTCTTCTCCCAGGCGGTGGGCCTGGAGGAGGAGGGCGCCCAGGTCGCGGGCGATCTTGCGTGATTCCGGATCCAAGGCTGGCTCCCGGGCGGCCAGGTACAGGGGAAGGGTGAGGAACTCGTTGGGACCGCCCAAGGGGGAGGAGGCCAGCTTGATCCCGATGGAGGGATCCTTGTCGAAGACGCCGGCCGGGACGGGTTTCCCCTTGACCTCCACGGGAACGTAATACCGGATGCCCTCCCGGACGAGACGCCCCCCGGGGAGGCGGACGTTTTTCAGGCGGGCGTAGTCCACGGCCCTCAACGCGGCCCGGCATAGATCGAGGGCCTCCTTCTCCCCGAAATACCTCCAGGCGGCCAGCATGCCCAGGATCAGGGGGCCGTGCTGCCAGGGCATGTAGAACTTGTGGGGCATGGGGAAACCCGTACCTGCGTAATTTGACTGCAGGAAAGGCGTCCGCCAGGGCCGGTCTTTGTGGATGCAGGGGACCAGGATCTCCCGGATCCGGTGACAAAGAAAGTCCTTGTACCGGTCGTCCCCGGTGGCGAGCCAGATTTGCACCAGGGACTGGGCCACCCATCCTTCGCACCGGGCGGCCTGGGGCCAGCGGGTGGAGTAGCGGAAGGGCCGGAGCATGCCCATGGCGCATTCGCCCAGAAGCCTCAGCTCGTCCCGGCACCACCAGTCCCCCGTGGCCAGCCAGGCGTCGAAGAGAAGGTCCGTGGTCCAGTGCTCGTTGTCGTAGGCGTTCCAGCCGTGGGGCCTGTCGCGGCTGTATTCGGCGCCCCGGGCCCACCTGCGGTAGGGCATCTTGGCGTAGAGGGCCCGCCTTCCCAGGGTCTCCGAATCGGCCGGAACGATCCGCGCCCAGGAGGGCCGGAGGGGGAGCCCCCCCCAGAGCCTCAGGTCCTGGTCCTTCCCGACCCGGAGACCCCAGAGGTGGTAGGGCCGGCAGGCCTGCTGGCCCGCCTTGCCGAGAAGGGGAAGCAGGAGAAAGGACCGGTTGGTCTGGACGGCGTGGACCCACTCCGGACTGCAGGGCGTGTTCCTGGGCGTGCCGGTGGTGGCCGTTTCCTTCACGTCCCCCCAGGAGCCGAAGGGGCCGAACCAGGGCTTGCCCTGCCAGCGGAGGAATTCCCTCCTCGCCCGGAGGGCCCAGTCCCGGGGAGGGTAGGCGGGCCCGCCGTAGAGGGAGAGTGCGCCCGAGGATTCCCAGGCCGCCCCGCCGGCCAGGGGAAGGAGGGGGTGGGCGGCCATGGCCTTCCAGGTGGAGCGGGCGAGCTTCCTCTCCGGTGCGGGAATCCGCTCCGGCGAAGGAAGCCCGGCGAAGCGCCAGAGCCTGCACTGGCCGTCTCCAAGGTAGGTCTTTCCCAGGAGGCGCCATACCTTTCCGCCCCCCGGGCCCCCGGCGGGCCCGGACAGGCCGCACTTCCTGGGGAAAAGGGGAAGCAGGGCGAGATCCCGGCCTTGGACTTCGAAGGCCGCAAAGGCTACGTCGCCCAGGGGATGGAGGTTGGGGTCCCGGGACGTGCCGGGGTGGTCCGAGCCCAGGTAGTCGTCGCCCAGCACCAGGTCCACCAGGACCACGGGCGTGGCGGCGAACTCGGTCAGGTAGACCGTAAGCGAAAGAAAGTCCCTCCCGATCCCGGCGCGGGGATCGGGGTTGCGGTGGTAGGTGTGAAAGCGCCGCACCCGGACCTGCGGGGTTTCTTCCAGGAGGACCTCTTCTCCGCCGGGAACGCCGGCCTCGTAGGACGTCCCGAACCGGTCGGTGACCTTGCCGGTGAGAACAGGGCCGGTCCTTTTCCCCGGGATGGGATAGGGCTTGAAGGGGCCGGAAAGGGCTTTTCCGCGCGCCAGGTGAAGGCGAATCGCCTGGTGGGGACCGAGGGAGGCGGGGAACTGGGCCTGGGCCGCCCGCACGGAGCCGTCGGGCCAGCGGCAGAGGATCCTCCAGGAGGTAGGTTTCCCCTTGACCGTCACCCCCGAAAGCTTCTCGAACTTCCCCGGGGGGAAGGGAACGGTGACCCGGGCCGTCTCCTTCCGGGCCAGGAAGGCCCGGTTGTCCAGGGTGATGGAGACCTTGGAAAGCCCCCAGCCGGGGGCCTCGGCCTTCTCCTTGGGCTGCTGGGGGCGGGCGGCGGGAAAGGAAAAAAGGAGGAGCGCCGCCGTGAAGAGGGGAGGCGCGGGTCCCCTCTTCACGGCCTTGGAGCCGGCCCTTTTCATGCCGGGATCAGCGTTTCCCCTTTGGGGCCAGCACGACCTTGCGGGCTTCGGCCTCATCGATGGACCGGCATACCGTGATCAGGCGCGGGTAGAGGGAGGGAGGAATCCTGCCCGGTTCCAGCACGAGGTTGCGCTCCACCAGGAGCTTCCCGCCTTTCATGGTGAAGGCCAGGTTCCAGAAGAGGAAGCGGAAGACCTTCATCCGGCTCTCCGGCCAGTCCCGGATCTCCCAGGCCTTGCCCGGGTCCAGGGTGACCTTCCAGCGCTGGACCGAGTAGTTCCGGAACACGAAGGGCCAGATCCTCTTGGGCCGCCGGACGAGCCCGGCCAGGCGGGCCGGGTGGATCCCCGTGGGCGCCGCCGGCCGTCCCGCCTCGCGCAGGAGGTAGTGGCTGTAGTGCAGGGTGAGGCCCAGGCGGAGGACCGCATCCGGCGGCTCCAGGCCCGAGACGGAGAAGTCCCTGAGGAAGGCCCCCCTGAAGAGGGGCGCCACGAGCTGGGCCCGGACGAACATCTCCCGGCGGCTTTCGGGGATCTTCTTCAGCAGGTCCTTGATCTGCCAGCCCAGGGGGCCCGGGAAGGTCAGGGTGAAACGCCCCGTTGCGCTTCCCCGCTTTTCCAGGGTGACCGTCCCTTCCACCAGGACCTGGGCCCGGTCGTCCATGTCCACCTGGGGCAGGAAGCGCACCGAGAGGGCCCCTTCCCGGAGGAGGATCGCCGTGGATCCGGCCAGGGCGGGGTGGACCATCCCGAAGGGGAGATGCCTGGGCATGCCGGCGAAGACCCAGACGGGCTTTCCGTCCCGGGGCTCCAGGAGGAGGGCCGGGAGCTGGAACCAGGTGGAGAGGGTTTCGGTGTTCTGGAAAGGCGGGAAGGGGTCCCGGTCCGTTCCGGGGGGCGAGCCGTGGGCGAATCCAAGGTCCATGGGGATTCCGGCGGCGTGGAACATGGCGGCCAGGAGGAACCAGCGCCGGCCTTCCCCCTTGAGGAGGATGGAGACCGGGTTGTTGGAACCCCTAACGTCGTGGACGTGGGCCTGGACGAAGTCGTAGATGGCCTTTGCCTTGGCCAGATCCCCCTTCTTTCCCCTGCAGACCTTCCTGGCGGCCTCCTGGATCTCCACGTAGGGCTTGTAGAGGGGAAGAAGCCTGGCCCGGAGGGTCCGGGCGCTCTCGGCGGTGGGCCGGTCCTCGCCGTAGAGGGACCAGGGAATGGTCTCCCTGTCCCCGGGCATGTAGGCCTCCTTGACGATCCGCGGGCGGTTCTTCACCTGGAAGGTGTAGACCAGCTCCGAGCCCTTCTTCTCGATCTTCGGGCCGGGAAGACCTCCGCCCCAGGCGAACCTGCCGCGCCGTTTTTCGGGGAGAATCACGATCAGCCTGCTCCAGAGGAAGGGCTCCTTGACGCTGGAGTAGACGAAGGAGGAGATGTCCCAGGGCGAACGGAGGGAGTCGGAGTGATGGTCCAGGCTCACCTCCTCGATGAAGCACCCGGGTTTCAGGTCCGGGATCTGGTATTCGCCGCCGACTTCGATGGGCTCGCTGATCGTCCCGTCGGGAGCCCAGGAGCGAAGGGTCACCACCTCTCCCTGGGGCGTGATGGAACCGTAGTCGTCCACTCCCTGGAGGTCGTTGATCCGCCGGATCTGGTGGACCTCGCCGATCCAGGAGCCGTCGGGATGGACCTTGATCACCATGTGGTCCACCACGAGCACCGAGTGGGATTCGCTGTAGGAGGGCTTCATCTTGAAGCCCTGGATGACCTTCTTGGGGTCCACCCGGTAAGCGGCGAGTTCCGCCGTCCAGTCCCGGCCTTCCAGGAGGGCCGTTCTCCGGCGAAGCTTGTGCTGGGAGGGGTCGAGGGAGAGGCTCTTCCGGTAGGCCTGAATCGCCTCCTTCTTCCTGCCCATTTCCAGGAGGATGTCTCCATCCTCCTCGAACCAGGAGGGCTCGTCGGGCTCGAGAGTCTCCAGTTTCCGGATCGCCTCCAGGGCTTTCTCGGGTTTGCCCATGTCCAGGGCCAGGTCCGCCTCGCGGGAGAGGAGGTAGGGATTCATGGGTTCCAGGGCCTTCTCCTTCTGGAGCCATTGGGCGGCTTCCTCCAGTTTCCCGAGAGAGACGGCCATCCTGCGCGCCCGGGAAAGGATGGACGTGTCCCCCTTGTCCGCGGCCCAGGCCTTCTTGACCATCTCGTAGGCCCGGGCGTCGTTGCCCAGGTCCTCAAGGCGCGACGCTTCTCGAAGGAGAAAGACCGGGTGGTTCGGCGCCGCCCTCAGGATTTCCGCGCCGGTCTTTTCCTGTTCCATCTTCCACGAAAGATTCCGGTAGACCCGGTAGAGCACGTTCATGGCGGGAAGGACCCGGGGATGCAGGTGGAGGACCTTTTTCAGGGTCCGTACCGCCTCCTCCCCCTTGTCGTCCGAGACCAGCAGGTTGGCCATGTACAGCCGGGCCTGGACCCCGGCGGGCCCGGGATCGCTCTGCAGGCCTTCCAGGACGGTCCGGGCCCGGTTCCTCCGGTAGTCCGAGGGAAGGTGCCGGGCGTTGAGGAGCCTCACGGCGGCCAGCAGGGACCAGGCGGGATCGGGCTTTCCCTTCCAGGCCTTCCGTCCCTCCCGGATCCGGGCGAGGGC
>CAYQBW010000259.1:0-4938 GCA_964415725.1 uncultured Planctomycetia bacterium | reverse complement strand
GGCCGCCGGGGCGGTGGGGCGGAGCTACGTGGAGGTCTACCTGGGCCGAACGCTCCGGGAGGGGCTGCTCGCTCCTTCGGACCTGGAGGTCCTGGCCTGGATGGACAGGCATCTTCCCGAGGGTGCCCTGGTCCTCACCCGGCCCGACGACGGGGGGCTTTGGGTCCCCGCCCTGGCGGGGCGGAGGGCCGCCTGCTTCCACGTGACCCCTCCCCTTTTCGAGGAGACGAGGGCCGCCGCCCGAAAGGGGCGCCCCCGGTATGGGTTCCAGGGGGCCCGGAGGAGCCTGGTCCTGCGCGCCTTCTGGACCACCTGCCCGGGAGGCGCGGCCTTTCCGGTGAAAAAGAGGGTCCTCCGCCGGGCGGGGAGGACCCTCCTCTTCGTGTTTCCGAGATGACGGGGACTACTTGGTTCCCTCGACCAGCTCCCGGACGGTTTCGATCAGGCGCTCACCCCTCAGGTTGATGGCGACGATCTTGCCGTCCTTGCCCACGAGAATGGTGTGGGGGATGGCGTGGACGTTGTAGATCGAACCGATCTCGTTGCCCCAGCCCTTGCCGTCGAAGTAGTGCCTCCAGGTCATGCCCCGTTCCTTGATGACCTTCTCGAACTGGGAGCGATCCTGGTCGAAGCTGATGCCCAGGATCTCGAATCCCTTTTTGTGATACTTCTTGTACGCCTCCAGGACGTTGGGAAGTTCCCGCATGCAGGGCCCGCACCAGGTGGCCCAGAAGTCCATGAGGAGGACCTTCCCCTTGTAGGCGGAAAGGTCGATGGGCTTGCCGTTGATGTCCTTGAAGATCTTCAGGTTGATGGGGGGGACGCCTTCCTTGAGGTTCAATGCCTGGATCTTGAGCCTGGCCAGTTCGGCGGGCTTGGTGCCCTTGTATTCCTTGGCGACCCTCTTGAGGATGGCCATCTGTTTTTCCTTGTTTTTCCCAAGGAAGATCAGCTTGGCCATTTCGATGGCGGCCTTGGCCTCCTTGGTCTTTGCCTTCTTCAAGGCGGAGTCCAGGTAGGCGATTCCCGCCTTGGCATCCCGGTTCTTGCGGGCCACCGCCAGGGCCAGGGCCTTGAAATCGGAAACCGTGTGGGCCCTCTTTTCCATCTCCTTGAGGACGGCCTCGGCTTCTTTCTTCTTGCCCAGGAAATTCAGGAGCCCCATCCGCTCCTGGAGGACGTCCATGACCTTAGGGGACCGGGGAAACTTGGTAAGGAACGCCGCAAGTTTCTTGTCGAAGTTGCGGAGATTGGCATAAAAAGTCTTCCTGTCGGTGGCTCCCTTCCTGGCCTCCCTCACGATTCGGCTCTTTTCCTGCATGAGCTTGTCGTAGGCGGCGAGAGAGGGATCCTGGGCCTTGACCTTTTTCAAGGCCTGGATCTGCTGGGCCGGGGCGGAAAGAGAAAGGAGCAACCCCGCGGCCGCTCCAAGGAGGAGAGTCTTCTTCATGTCTGGCGTCCTGTCCTGTGTCGAAATGCTTGCGGATTCGTCCCCCGGACCTTTCCGGGGGAAAGCGCCACCTTTTACGTCTTTCAGGGAAGATTGCCTAGGGGGCGTTCTTTTTTCTTGCCTCCCGTTAGGCCAATTTTCGGGGAATCTGGGAGAGAAAAAGGTATCCTTGAAAGGAAAGGAGGCCCGAAATGAGCCGGAAGATTCCCAGCCGCCAGGAGGCCCTGGCCCTCCTCCAGGAGTTCACCAAGAGCGAGAACCTGCGCCGCCACGGCCTGGCCGTGGAGGCGGCCATGCGGGCCTACGCCAGGCGCCTGGGGGAGGACGAGGAGCTTTGGGGAGTCGTAGGTCTTTTGCACGACTTCGATTACGAATCCCATCCCACCATGGAGGAGCATCCCTGGGCGGGGGTGGAGATTTTGAAAGAGAGGGGGTGGGACGACCCGGAGCTGATCCACGGGGTCCTGGCCCACGCGCCCCACACCGGCACCCCTCGGGAAAGCCTCCTGGACAAGGCCATCTTCGCCTGTGACGAGATCACGGGCTTCATCACGGCCGTGGCCCTGGTCCGGCCCTCCAAGAAGCTGGAGGACGTGAAGGTCAAGTCCATCAAGAAGAAGATGAAGGACAAGGCCTTCGCCGCGGCGGTGAGCCGCGACGACATCCGCAAGGGCGCCGAGGAGTTGGGGGTGGACCTGGACGAGCATCTCCAGGTGGTCCTGGAGGCCATGAAGGGGATCGCATCGGATTTGGGTTTGTAGGGGGGAAGGTCCATCGCGGGACGACGTTCGGGGGCCTGCGGCCCCCTCCGGCGTCCCGTATATCCTGGGCCATCGCGGGACGACGTTCGGGGGCCTGCGGCCCCCTCCGGCGTCCCCTACAGTTGTCTCACGGTCTATCCAGGATGCGGATTCGGACATCCTTGGGGGCTGTGGGCTCGACGCGCAGGGAGAATTCCCAGTAACCCCCCTGCTGGCCCACTTTGACCAGGATCTCGTGCCGGCCCTTGGCGAGCCGGACTGGGACGGCGTCCTGGTCCAGGACCCAGGCCCTGGTATGGGGATAACGGTGGACCCATTTGCCGTCCAGGCGGATCGCCCCCTGGTCGTCGCTTCCGAAGTGAAAGATCGCGTCGCAATCTTTGTCCACCTCGATCCAGGTGGCGGCGTAGGCCACCTGGTTCTTTCCGCCCCAGCCGAATTTCCTCCAGAGCTTGACCCGGAAGGGGGTGGTCAAGTCCGAGGGGGCCGTGACTTTGCGGTGGAGGGGAATCCAACCCAACCTCTTCCCCGCGGCGGTCTTCCAGCGGTCCTCCGGGTGCACCGGGCCTTTCTCCGGGGGGAAGACCCGCTCGAACTTCCCATGAAACGGGCCTGCCAGGCGCCAGTCGGAGATCCACCGGCAGAGCCGGATCTCCTTCCTGAAGGACAGGTCCACTCCTTTCCAGCGGACATGGATGGTCCCTTCCAGGATCGAGGGGGAAAGGGGCGGGCTCGTGTCGACCGCCAGGGACGCCTCGCACCGGTGGATGGAGCCGGACCGGGCCTGGACCCTCCCCTGGGCCTTGCCTCCAAGGAAGGTCAGCTCCAAGGCGCAGGGGAAGTCGCCGCCCTCGTTCCTGGAGAATCCCCGGGCCCGGGCGAGAATGCCCGGTTTTCCGGATTCCTTGACCAGGGCGAGCGCCACTCCCACGCCGGAGAGTCTCTCCAGGGCCCGGTCCCGGGCTTTCCGGGCCGTGGGGTCAGGGGGTTGCTGCAAGGAGAGGAGCTGGGCCGATGTGGAGAGGACGTCCTCCAGAAGGGCCGCCATTTTCCGCGTCTCGGCGGGCCCGGCCTTTTCCACCAGTCCCAAGGCCTGGTTTACGGCAGCGGCGTTTTTTACCAATCCCGGCTCCCCTGTCCAGGCGGCGGCGTCCAGAAGCCGGGCCGCCAGGCTCTTGACGCGCCGGACCAGGGCGTCGTGTTCCGGGTCCTTGGGTGTAAGAAGGAACGAATGTTTCTTCGAGAGATCCAGGGCGGGCAGGCGGACCACAGTCCTCCGGGGGTTCTCCTCCAGGAAGAAGCACGGGCCCTCCGCGTCCTTGGTCAGGGGAAGGGGAATTCCGTCGGCCTCCACCCTCTCCGCCAGGACGCCCCTGAGGCGGATCTCCAGGTCCCGGGTCCCGTGCATGCCCGGGAAGGATCCCTTCCACGGGCCCACGGTTAGGGTGGTGCTTCCCGCAGGCCCGGGCTTCTGGCGGAGAGGCAGGAAAGCGTAATCCCCAGAGAGGTAGGCCTGGGAGATCCCGTCGTCCTCGTAGAGATCGGTGCCGCCTTCCGCGCCGGGGAAGACCTCCAGGACCAGGGGGGAGGCGGCGATCTGCGAGGTTCGGGTCACGCCCGGGGAGGTGGGGATCACCGCTCCGGCGCGGGCCAACAGGGGGACCCGGTCCAGGGGGACGAAGAGCCGGACCTGCCCGGGTCCTTTGAATCGTTCACCCGTAAACCAATCCTCCCACTCCCCGGGAGGGATCCAGAGATCCACAACGGTCCGGCCCGTGGCCTTTTCCCGCGGGGTCACCGGCGGGGCCACGAGCAGGTCGTCTCCGAAGTAGTATTCGTCCGGGTGGAGGTAGGCCTCCTCCGTGAAGGGGTGCTCCAGGTAGAGGGGGCGGCAGAGGGGAATGGACCGGTCATAGCACTTGCGGCCCATGGTGTAGATGTACGGGATGAGGGCGTAGCGGAGGAGGAAGGCCTTCTTCATGGCGCCGTAATAGGGCTCCGGGTAGGCCCAGATGCGGCGCTCGGCCTTGGGATTCTGGGTGGTGTGGGTGCGGAGAACGGGGCTCAATGCGCCGAGCTGGACCCAGCGCGTGTAGATCTCCGGGTCCACGGGCCCGGGCATGTGCCCGCCGATGTCGTGGCTCCACCAGGAGGCCCCGATGTTCCCCGCCGTGGCGGTGAAGTAGGGCTGGAATTCCAGGGAGGCCCAGGTGGACCAGGTGTCGCCCGAGAACTGGAGGACGTAACGGTGGCCGCAGGGTTCGGCCCACCGGCTCAGGATCAAGGGGCGTTTCGCCGGGTTCCTGCCGGCGTCCAGGAAGTGGAGGTGGTTGAACATGAACAGGGGGTCCAGGCCCGGGATCCCGGACTTCTTGCCCTGCTGCCAGTCGATCCACCAGAAGTCCACGCCCTCCTTTTCCAGGGGGTGGTGGAGAATGTCGAAGTAGGCCCGCATGTACCGGGGGTCGGCCACGTCCAGAGGGATCCGCTTTTCTTTCTCCGGGTTCTTGCCCATGGCCTTGGCGAAGGCCTTCCAGGCCTTTTCGTGGTTTCCCACGCCCTGGTGGGGATGGACGTTGAGGGTGACCTTGAGTCCCTGCTTGTGGACCCAGGCCAGGAAGTGGGCGGGATGGGGGAAATACTTGGGATTCCAGGTGTATCCGGTCCAGCCCTTGAGGTGCCAGCCCATGTCGATGACCAGGACGTCCAGGGGCACGCCGTGTTCCT
>CAYQBW010000258.1:2554-4945 GCA_964415725.1 uncultured Planctomycetia bacterium | reverse complement strand
ATAGAATCCATTGCCGAACTCAGGGCAAGGATAGCGGCCAAGGAGGTCGCCATCAAGGTCCTGCGTACCTACACGCAGCCTCGTAACCCTGATTTTCAGAGGGCTCTTGAAGAGCTCGCGGCCCACTTTGCCGTCGTCGGCCGTGAAAAAGACAAAGGGGCCGATCGTGGGGAACCTGTAGTTGTTCCAGGGAGTGGCGTAGTTGTGGTAATAGCCCATGGGGGAAGAAGAGGGGTTGGGCTTGGGGAGGGTGTTGATGTCTTTCAGCATGTAAGGGGACTGGGCGAAAACCGCTCCCCCCAAGAACAGGGAAAGGGCCGCGCTAGAGAGAAACCTGGGATTCATGGTTCGTTCAACCTCCGATCAAGGTGGTGGGTTCTCAGGGTGTGAGAGAAAGGAACAGACACCTATAAATTACCACTAGAATCAGGGGGGGACCAGGCTCTCCCGGTCCCCGGGCGGGGCGATTTTCCCTAAAACCGGCGGGTGTCTCGACTTGGGGCTGAATCAAGGTTCCAGAAGAAAGGTCCGGCCCGAGAGAAAGTCGCTCACCCAGACCCGACCCGCTCCCTCCGGGCGGATCCGGCTGAGATGGAAGATTCCGTCGCCGAAGCGGCCCCGTGCGAAAAAGGAGGCGTTCCCCCTGTCGAAGGCCGTCTCGCCGAAGGGGTAGGAAAAAGAGAGGACCCTTTGAAAGGTCTCCTCTCCCGGGGTGAAGCGGTAGATCTCCATGGAATCCGGGCCGTGGCAGACCACCCAAGGGGCCCCCCCGACCAGGGCGAGTTCGTCGGGAAGGCCCCGCCCTGGGAGAGTGTAGGACCGGGACTTCCAGGTCTTCGGGGCCAGGCGCACCAGCTTCCGGCCCCGGTGGCAAAGCACCCAGAAGGCCCCGGGCCCGGCCAGGATCCTGAGTGGTTCCCCCTGGGCCTCAAGGGTCCTGGTCTTGCCCGAGGCCTTGTCGATGACCGTCAAGGAGCCGGAATCGAAATCGGCCGTGACCACATAGCCTTGGTCGAAGGCGAGATCCACCGGCGTCCGGCCCGTCCTTGCCTCGAGGTCCGGTTTCTTCTTCGCCGGCAGGACCCGGAGGAAGACCCCAGGGTCCGTATCCTTCTCTCCGGCTCTAAGGATGTAGAGGGCCCGGGCTTTTCTGTCGTAGCGGATCACCGACTGGGTGGTCTCCCGGGAGACCTTTCCTCCCAGGGGAATCCTGTCCCTGGCCTGCCAGAGCCGTACCCCGTCCCTGAGAACCGAGAGAAAGGGCTCCTCCGTCCCCCAGTTGTTCTGGAGGGCGTAGAGGACTCCCTTCTCGTCCAGGGCCATGTCCAGGGCCTGGCGGGGGATGCGGCGGTCGTAGAAAGAAAGATCCTTCTTCCGGATTCGGAGGATCCCGTCCCGGGCGCCCCAGATGTAGACATCGGGCCAGTAGGACTGGTGGGGACCGTAGGAGAGGTAGATCCCGCCCTCCGGAAGGGGAAGTGCCAGGAGGGGAAAGAGACATCCTTTGGGAAGATCCAGGATCTTCACCCGGCCCGCCCGGTCCACGAGGGCCGCCCTGTCCTCGTTGCCGAAGACCAGGGCGCCCTTCCAGCCGGGCAGGGGGACCAGGTCCACCGGGGCGAACCCGGTCCGGACTTTGCGGTGTTTGCCCGTGGCCGGGTCCAGGATGGTCAGGGCCGCGCCGAAGGAGCCGTTCACTGCGGTTGCGCCGATGGGGATGTAGAGCCTCCTGTTCACGGGGTTCCAGGCCATGCTGAACATGTGGGGAAGGATGCCGAGGTTCTTGATGCGCTCGACCAGGCGGCCCTTCTCCAGGTTCAGGACCTCCACCTCGCCGTGGGCCCAGGAGGAGACGTAGAGAAGGCCCGCCTCCCGGTCCAGGGCGGAGGCGTCGTTTCCGTAGGCCGGGAGGGCGATCTCCGAGACCTTCCCCGCCTTGAAATCCACCACGTGCACCGAGGGAAAGTTGTCGTAGGGGATGAACACTTCCTCCCGCCCGGGATCCAGGAGGATGCCCACGGGCTCGGTGAACCCGGGCAGGGGGACGGTCCGGTCGGCGGTCCCCAGGGTGTCGATGGAGGCGGCCTGGACGGCCTTGCGCTTGTCCGTCTCCGCCACCAGGTAGAGCCGGCCCCTGGGCGCGTCGAAGCCCGCCAGGTGCCAGCGCCCTCCCCTGGGAAGGGGGATGGACCGGTGGGAGGACCAGACCGCCTTCTTTCCGTCCAGGATCCATAGGGTGGAGGTGAACCCGTCGGCGGCGACCAGGCGGTTTCTCCTGGAGTCCCAGGCAAGCTTGCGGATGGGCGGGGGCGGGGTCTGGTTGAGGTTGACCGTGGGGGCCGTCTTCTTCGACCAGGGAAGAAGCCTGAGTTTGCGGGTCTTGGGATCTGC
>CAYQBW010000258.1:0-2544 GCA_964415725.1 uncultured Planctomycetia bacterium | reverse complement strand
CCCGGGATCGGGACTCTCCCGGCCGGCCAGGAAGGCCCTGCCCGTGGCCGGGTCCACGGCGACGGACTCGAACTGCCGCGGCGTCTCCAGGACCACCGCCGTCTCCCGGTCGGGGTCGACCACGACCAGGCAGTGGTCCCCCACGAGGTAGATCCTTCCCGTGCGGGGGTCGATGGCCAGGGCCTCGTCCTTGAGGTACTGGGGGACCCGCCGGCCCGTGGGGATGTTGGTCACCCGGTCCAGGCGGCCCTCCACGAGGGTCACCGAGGAGGTCAGGGTCTGGGCCAGGACCACCCGGTTCCGGGGCGGGTCGGCCTTGACCAGCAGCGGCCCGGCACCGTTGAAGCGAAGGCCCATGCGCGCGAGGAGGTTCACCTCCCGGACTTTCCACTTCTGGGGGGAGGCCGGAAGAACGAAGATGGACAGGAAGAAGACCGTGTATACGGTTCTTTTCATCTTGGAAGCCTCTTTCCGCTTGTTTTTTCTAATCTTCCGTTTCCCGGATGCTGAGGAGGCAAAGCCTCTTCTTGAAGGCCTTGGGCGAGAGGAGGGTCCGGGCCCGGACCTCCACGGGACGGCCCGGCAGGAGGTCGAAGAAGTCATCTTCGAAGAAGGCCTTACCTTTCTCGAGGTAAAGGTGGACGTTCTTGGCGAGGACGGGCGACTCCAGGCGGATCTCCACACCGCCCGGGGCGGCCTTCACCGAGAAAGAGCACTTGGGCCTGGGAAGGTCCAGGTCCTTGACCTTCATGAAGTAGTGCACGTTTTCGGCCAGGGTTTTTCCCTTCGAGACCAGGGCGGCGTGGAAGAGGATCCTCCTTGGGTCCTTGCCAGCCAGGATTTCTTTTTTCTCCGCCTGGAAGAGGGAGAGGCTGCCGTTGGCGGGGATGTCCGCGGGGATCTCCTTGGACCAGAGGCTCCGGCCGCGGAAATCCAGGATCTCCATCCGCAAGGTCCCGGTCACGGGCCGCGTCAGGTCGGAGACCGCGTGGACCAGGAGGCGGCCTTTTTCCTCGTAGGGAGAGACCAGGAGGGGCGCGTAGGCCTTCCGGGCGAAGTATTGGAGGGCCTTCCACTTTCCGAAGTAGTCGATGGAAGACCAGGAAGCCACGGGCCAGCAGTCGTCGAGCTGCCAGTAGATGCTTCCCATGCAATAGGGCTTGGCCCGCCTGTAGGTTTCCATCCCGACCTTCATTCCCTCCGCCTGGAGGACCTGGCTCAGGTAGAGGAAGTGGTCGAATCGGCGGGGGACCTTGTAATACTTGGACATGTACCACCTGATCCGCTCGTTGCCGATCCCGCTTCTCTGGTGGGCTTTCATGACCTCGGAGTCTATGTTCCAGTCTTCCTTGGTGGAAAAACGGGAAACCGTGTCCAGGAGAGGAAAGGACTGGAACCCGTATTCGCTCATGAAGCGCCCCACGTTGTCCCGGAAGGACTCGAACATGGCCTTGCCGTGCCAGACCCCCCAGTAGTGATAATCTCCCGACCTGGCCTGCAGGGAGGTATGGACCCCCCAGTCGGCCAGGGGCGAGGAGGGCCAGTAGGACCGGGTGGGATCGAAGGCGGAGACGACCTTGGGGAGGACCAGGTGGAAGAGCCGGTCGTAGTCGGCGGTGATCTTCTTCCGGATCTCGGGGTCGAAATCCTTCATCCAGCCCCAGGGGCCCAGGACCGCGTCCATCTCGTTGTTGCCGCACCAGAGGGCCAGGCAGGGGTGGTTGCGCAGGCGCTTCACGTTCTGGACCGCTTCCCGGGTCACGTTCTCCACGAAGGGGGCGTCGCCGGGATACATGGCGCAGGCGAACATGAAGTCCTGCCAGACCAGGATGCCGTAACGGTCGCACAGGTCGTAGAAGAGGTCGTTCTCGTAGATGCCGCCCCCCCAGACGCGGAGCATGTTCATGTTTGCCTCCGCGGCGGACTTCACCAGGAATTCGTATTTTCCTGGCGTGACCCGGGAGGGAAAACTGTCCGCCGGGATCCAGTCCGCGCCCTTGCAGTAGAGGGGGATTCCGTTCAGCTCGAAGTAGAAGCTCTTTCCGCCCATGCTCTTCTTCCGCACCAGGCGCAGGGTCCGAAGGCCGATCCTGGTGGATCTCCGGTCCAGGATCCGGCCATCCCCGGAAAGGACCGCCTCCAGGGTGTAGAGGTGGGGCCCGCCCAGGCCGTTGGTCCACCACAGCCTGGGGCGGGGGATCGCCAGGTCCAGGCTGTAGGTTCCCGTTCCTCCCGCCAGGTCGATCTCCCGGGTGAAGGCGGGAAGGTCCGTTCCTTTCACCAGGATGGAGAGGAGGGCCTTTCCCGGGCGGGTTCCTTGGACTTCCACGCGGGCGGTGAGGCGCGCCTCCTTGGGCGTGAGGGAGCGGACCAGGTATTGGACCGACTCGATCCTGGCCCGGTCCCAGGCTTCGAGACGGACGGGGCGCCAGATGCCGGAAGTGACCAGCCTGGGGCCCCAATCCCACCCGTATTGATACTGGGCCTTCCGGGCGAACATGCTGATCCCCAACTTCCCCAGGCTGGTCACTTCCGGCATCTGGC
>CAYQBW010000257.1:0-4962 GCA_964415725.1 uncultured Planctomycetia bacterium | reverse complement strand
GGTTCTCTTTCCTCCCCCTCCCCGGCTCGACCTTTGGGGTCCCCGCCGTGGAGGAAGGGAGCCTCTCCCCCTTCAGGACCGCCCGGATCCCGGGGTCTTTCATCCACTCACGGTAACGCTTGGGCGTATCGTGCACCTCCTTCTCCTGGCCCACGGCCGGGAAGGGAAGGAGAAAAAGCAACGCCAAGCCCGCCGGGGCCGCTTTCCAGTTCAAGGACATGTCCGCTCCATGGGTCATCCCTTCCGCCCGGCCCCCTCCAGGAGACCGGAACCTCCCTTCCTATCGGACTCTTCCCTTCCCGGGATGGAGGGCTCGCGCTGGTTTCCCCAAGGAGGGGGGGACAAAATGGAGGAAATGAGAACTTTTTCTTTTTTCACCCGGGCCCTTCTTTTGAGCGCGGCCCTCCTGGCGGGAGCCTGCTCCGGTCCGGGCAGGCTTCCCGAAGGAGACATCCCCCCCAGGCTGAGCCTGCCCAGGGGGAGCCTGGTCCTGGTCCGGACCCGGGCCGCCGCCGGCGCCGCCTTTGGGGGAAAGGCCTTCACCGCCCTGGCCCAAGGGGCCCTGGAACAATCGCCTTACCAGGACTTCCTGGTCCTGGGAGAAAAAGACCCGGCGCCGGCCATGAAACCGGCGGCCCAGGTAAGCCTCTCCTGGGAACCTCTTCCCGGCAGCCCTTCGCGCTGGAGGCTCCTTGCCCGGGCGGAGCGCCGCCTGGATGGAGAGAAGGTCCGCCTCCAGGCGGTGCCCAGGGTTCCCGGTTTTTCCGGATTGGAAGAGGGGATCGATTCCATGGGGCGTATCCTCCGGAGAACCTTCGGGGAACCCATCCCCTCCATCCTCTCCCATTCCCTTCCCCTGGCCCGCGCCTTCACCCCCGATCCCAAGGCCCTGGGGGCCTACCTGGAAGCCCGCTCCCTGGTGCGGCGGGAACGGATGCTCCAGGCAGGGGCACGAATCCAGGCGGCCTTGAGGCGGGATCCCCGGTTCGGAAAGGCCCTCCTCCTTCTGGCCTCCCTCTACATGGACGGCGGCGCTTCCTACCAGGCTCTCCGCGTCCTGGAGAGGGCGAGCCTGGCCGCCCTGGACATGGACGCCCGGGACCGGCACGTGATGGCCCGCCTCCGCCTGAGGGCCCTGGGAAAATACAAGGAACTCCTGGCCGAGGCGGACCGCTTCCTGGGGGAGTATCCCTTCTCCCCCGAAGGGCTCTTCACCAAGGCCTTTGCCTTGAACCTCCTGGCCCGCTACGGAGAGGCCCTTCCCCTCTGGCGCCGCCTCCACAAGAGAAACCCTTCCGCCAAGGCGCCGGTCTTCCAGCTGGGGGTTTCCCTCTATGGACTGGGACGCTTCCGCCAGGCGGCCCGGTATTGGGAGGAGCTGGCCCCCATGGGAATCCGCCCCGTCTCGGCGGCCTTCTACGCCGCCCTTCCCAGGATCGCGGCCGGGGACCCGGCCGGGGCCAAGGCAAAGGTGAAGGCTTTCCTCGAAAAACCCCCCCACCGGGTGGCCGACACGGCCCGCCTGCACCTTCTTCTTTGCAGTCTCTCCATCCTGGGGGGGGACGTGCCCGCCGCCGACCGCGAGGCGGCGCGGGTTCTGGAAGAGGCCCGGGCCGACCCGGCGGAGACCAGGCTGGATTGGACCCTGGCGGGGAGATACCTGGTCTTCCGGGGAAGGGACGAACCGGTCCGCTCCTTTCTCAAGATCCTCCCCCTGGCCAGGCCGGCGGGAAGGCTCGAGGACCTGCGCCTCGCCGGAATCTGGCTCCAGGGACTCATGGCGGCCCGGGATCCCGGGAACACCCTGGCCGACAAGGCCGCCCTCACCCTTTCCCAGGAAGGGATGAAAACCTACGCGGCGGAATTGAAAGCCGAGATCGCCCGGGCCCGGGGAAACCCAACGGCCCGGGTCTTCAACCTCCGCCAGGCCCAGGGAGGCTACCCCTCCCCCTGGAACGACTACCGCCTGGCCGAGGCCCTGCTGGAGACGGGAAAGAAAAAGGAGGGGATCACCATCCTTGAGGCGGTGGTGAGAAGAGGCCTCCGCCTGGACCTGAACAACCTCCACCTCCACCCGGCGGCCAACCCCCTTTCCGCCGCGGCCCTGGTGGAAGCCCGGCGGGCCCTCGCCAGGGAGAAAGCCCGGGGATGAAGACCTTCCTCCTTCTTCTCCGCCACCAGCTCAGGCTCGTCTACAGGGACCGGAACACCCGGATCTACGGCCTCCTTCTGCCCCTGGTGCTCTATCCCCTCCTTTTGTTCTTTGCGTTCCAGGGAAAACTGGTTCTCTCGGGACTCACCCTGGCCCGGTCTTCCAGGGTGCTCCTGGACCTGGGGGGCAAACCATCCCTGGAACGGAGAATCCTCCGGGAAGTCCGCCCTTCGGACCGGATCTATTTTCTCTTTCCTGAAAGAAAAGAGGCGCCCCTCCCGCGAGGGAAGGATGCCGACTCATCCCGGCGGCCTTCGCCGGAGGAGATCCTCGCCCGGGGAGGGGCGGACGCCGTCCTTACCGCCGGGAAAGGGAGGGTTCCCTTGAGGCTCCTCCTGGCCGCCGGCGCGCCCTCCTCGGAGAGGGCCGCCCGCCGGGTCCGAAGCCTCCTCGCCAGGATCCAGGAAGAGGACGCGCGCCGGGCCGGAATCGTTCCTCCCCCCCCGCCGAGGCTCCGGATCGTGGACCTGGCCCCGCCCGGGGAGATGGCCGGGAAGGTCCTGGGAAGGATTCTGCCGCTCATCCTCTTCGTCATGATCTCCCTCGGGGCCTTCTTTCCCGCCCTGGAGGCCACGGCGGGGGAGTGGGAGCGATCCACCCTGGAGACGAATCTCCTCCTGCCCGTTGCCAGGGAGACCCTCCTGGCCGCCAGGGTCGCCGCCGTGGTCCTGGCCTCCATGGCCACGGCGGGGCTGAACATCCTGGGCATGTTGCTCGCCGCCGGCCCCATCCTGGAAGGAGGAAAGGGCGGCCTGGTCTCCCTCTCCCTTCTCGGGGTTCCCGTCCTTCTCTCCCTGGGATTTCTCCTGGCCGTCTTCTTTTCCTCCCTCTTCCTCCTGGTTTGCTCCCGGGCGCGTTCTTTCCGGGAAGGCCAGGCCCTCGGGACCCCCTTCCTGGCCCTGGCCATGCTCCCCGGCCTGGTTCCCCTCCTGCCGGGAATCGATCCCGGGGGCCCGGCCTGGAGCATCCCGCTGGCCGGGGAGGCCCTGGCCGTGCAGTCGGCCTGCGCGGCGGACTTCCAGGTCACCGGGCCCGTCCTGGTGGCCCTGGGCAGGATGATTCTCCTGGACGTAATCCTCGCTTTCGCCGCCGTCCGCTACATGGAAAGGCGGATTCTGCCCTTCCGGGGAAAGGAGGTGGCCCTCCGTTGAATGAGAAGGCTTTCCTGGAAGCCCGCGGCTTGACCAAGGTCTTCACCGACCCATCCCGGGGATCGGTCCTCGCCGTGGACGAGGTGAGCTTCAAGGCCGGTCCCGGGGAGATCCTGGGGCTCCTGGGCCCGAACGGGGCGGGGAAGACCACGACCCTGAGAATGCTCGCCACCGTCCTGCCTCCCACTTCGGGCACGGCCCTGGTGGCGGGAAAGGACATCCTGGAGGACCCCGTCGGGGTGCGGCGCTCCATAGGGTTCCTTTCGGGAACCACCGCCCTCTACGCCCGCCTCACTCCCAGGGAGACCCTCCGTTTCTTCGGAGAGCTCCACGGGATGGAGAAAGACGCCTTGGAGGAGAGGATCGAGGCCCTCCTGGAACGGCTCGACCTGCTGGAATACGCATCCACCCGGCTTGAGAGGCTCTCCACGGGCAACCAGCAAAAGGTCAACCTGGCCCGGGCGGTCCTTCACGACCCCCCCGTCCTCATCCTGGATGAACCCACCACGGGCCTGGACGTCCTCGCCGCGGCCACCCTCATGGAATTCCTGGAGGAGAGAAAATCCGCGGGCCGGTGCATCCTCTTTTCCACCCACATCCTCTCCGAGGTGGAGCGCCTCTGCGACCGGGTGGCGATCATCTACCAGGGATCTCTCGAGGCGGCGGGAACGGTGGAGGAGCTGGCGGCCCTCACGGGGGAGACCTACCTGGAGCGGATCTTCCTGGCCCTGGTGAAACGCGGGAAGGAGGCCAGGCCGTGAAAGCCGGCCCCGTCCTGGTCCTCTTCGGCCGGGAGACCCGGGACATCCTCAGGGACAGGAAGGCCCTGGCCGCGGCCTTTCTGGTTCCCTTGGCCCTCTATCCTGTCCTCCTGCTCTTTACGGGAAGGTTCCTCGCCCCGGGCGAGCCTCCCGCCGCCCCCCACTCGGTGCTTACGGCCCTCTCGGAAAAACTGGAAGAGATGGGGCCGCTTCTCATGGAGGAAGGTTTCGTCCTGGAGCCCGGCGCCCCGGTCACCCCCCGGGCCGTGGAGGACCGGGCCGTGGACCTGGCCCTGGTTCCCGGGAAGGAGCCGGGCCTGGTCCGGGCCCTCCTGGACGGGCGATACATGGAGGTCCGTAAAATCCGATCCAGGCTGGAGAGGGTGCTCGGGCGCTGGCGCTCCCTCAGGATCGTCCGGGCCGCGTCCCGGAATCCCGAGGCGCGAAAACTTGTAGACCGTTTCCGCCTGGAAGAAGTCTCCTTTCCCGCCGCCGAAAAGGAATCGGCCGGAGCCCTGGCCTTGATTCCCCTGGCCCTTCTCCTGGCCCTCCTCTCGGGAAGCGCCTTCGCCGCCCTGGACCTTCTTCCCGGGGAGAAGGAGAGGGGAACCCTGGAAACCCTCCTGGTCCAGCCCCTTTCCACGGGCCAGGTGGTCCTGGCCAAATACGCGGCCCTTCTCCTCCTCGGCCTGGCGGCCCTCGGGGCGGGGGTGCTTTCCGTGTGGATCTCCCCCCTCCTGGCCGGTAAATCCGCCGGGGCTCCCGTCCTGGGAGCGGGGCGGGCCCTCCTGGTCTTCCTCCTCTCCCTGCCGGCGGCCTTTCTCCTGGCGGCCCTTCT
>CAYQBW010000256.1:4594-4963 GCA_964415725.1 uncultured Planctomycetia bacterium | reverse complement strand
CTTTTCCGGCAACCCCCGTCCGTTCATCCCCTATCATGGTTTTTAGCCCGTCCTGCCGGGTTGGTCCTTGAAGCGGCCCCCCTTCCGCCCAATCCTGAAGTTTCCACCCTTTTCCCCAACACAGGAGATCTTCCCCATGCGAACTCTATCCTCCCTCTTCCTCGGGAGCCTCTTTCTCGCTTCCATCCAGGCCCTTCCGGCCCAGGAAAAATCGGCCCCTGAACTCCTCCGCTTTCCCGGGACCCCCACCCAGGTCCGGATCCAGCGGAAGGGGGGCGCCGAGACCTACCGGGTCAGCCTGGACAACGGCGCCACCTGGACCCAGGCCTTTCCCGCGCGGACCTGGATCCGGCTCCATTACGCCACATT